>JAZRAB010000046.1:0-2065 GCA_045634345.1 Candidatus Flemingiibacterium sp.
TGGGAGTTCCGCTGCCCGAAGCGGCAAACCCAAATTACAATTGCCGCAAAAGCAACATTTTTGCGGCAATTACCTTTACAACCCCTTTGAAATGTTGTATAATATAATCATCATACAACATTTCGGGAGCACAAAATGCAGGACAAATATAAGATTCTACGCCAATATTACGGCTATTCCTCCTTTCGTGAGGGTCAGGAGTCGATAATCGATAATATCCTAGCAGGACGGGACGTGCTTGCGGTCATGCCGACCGGCGCCGGAAAGTCTATCTGCTATCAGATACCGGCTCTGATGCTTGACGGCATCACGCTCGTCATCTCTCCGCTCATATCGCTTATGAAGGACCAGGTCGGTGCACTCAATCAGAACGGCATCCGCGCCGCGTATCTTAACAGCTCACTCACCGCACGTCAGTACAGAATGGCGCTCGAAAACGTCCGTCTGGGCGTTTACAAAATAATATACGTTGCCCCCGAAAGACTCATGACGGACGGTTTTCTCGAGCTTGTTTCCGGCATGAACATATCTCTCATCGCGGTTGACGAGGCGCACTGCGTGTCGCAATGGGGACACGATTTCCGACCGAGTTATACGCAAATTTCCGATTTCGTGGCAAATCTTGAACGCCGTCCCGTAGTGGCGGCATTTACTGCGACTGCAACCGAGCAGGTAAAGCACGATATATGCGAGCTTTTAGCGCTCACATCTCCTTACAGTGTCACAACCGGCTTTGACCGTCCCAATCTTTATTTCGGCGTTACCGATACCGAGGCACGGCTCGACTACATCCGCTCGTATCTCGATGAAAATGTCGAAAAATCAGGCATCATATACGCGATGACGCGGAAGAATGTCGAAAAAATATACGATAAGCTGTCGGCGGCAGGGTATCCCGTCACATACTATCACGCCGGTCTATCCGATGCCGAGCGTGCGCATAATCAGGATGAATTTATACGCGACCGCAAACCGCTAATCGTTGCAACAAATGCATTCGGCATGGGTATAGACAAGCCCGATGTTGAATTTATCATTCACTACAACATGCCGCTGTCAATGGAGGCGTACTATCAGGAAGCAGGTCGCGCCGGACGCGACGGAAGCGATGCTGATTGCATCCTGCTTTACTCCGCCGCAGACATACATACGGCAAAATTCCTTATCGAAAACGGAGTTGACGACGAGGAAGAGCTGCTTGACGCCGCCGAGCTTGAGGCGGCAAAGAAGCGCAGATACGAGAAGCTCGAGCATATGATATCCTACTGCAAAACCACCGAATGCCTGCGCAGTTATATTCTTCGTTATTTTGGCGAGAAGCCAAAAACGGACAAATGCGGGCGGTGCTCGTCCTGCCGCGGTGATTTCGATGCGCAGGATGTCACCGACATTGTGCGTGCGGTACGCATGGCAATTGACGTTACGGGAGAGCGGTATGGAGCGGCGTTCATCGCCGATTTCCTTCACGGCATCGACAACGGACGCATGGATGCGCTCGGTTTTACAAGCGAACGCGGCTTCGGGCTTCTCTCGGACACATCGACCGTAATCATACGTGACGTTATCTCGCGTATGGTTGAATCGGGACTGCTTGTTCGCAGTACCGGGCAGTACCCGACGCTTGCGATATCGACCGCGCTCGACCGATTTCTTGCATCGAGCAACCGTCTGACGCTGAAGGTGAAGAAAGCGCAGTCACCGAAAAGGGGTGCAAGACGTGCGGGAGAGGCGGCACTGCCGAAGAATATCGACCGCGAGCTTTACGAAAAGCTGCGACTCTGGCGGCGTGACATAGCGGACCGCCGCGGCGTACCGGCTTATGTGATATTCACAGATATGACGCTTCGAGAAATAGCGGCTGTACGCCCGACAAGCACCTACGAGCTTCTCGGTGTGCGCGGTATCGGCGAAGAAAAGGCGAACAAATACGGTACAGCGATTATCGGCATCGTAAAAGGTATGGGGGCAATTCTGTAAATTATTGTTTGTCGGTGAAGTTTGATGCCTCGAATATCGTAACTCCCGCGCGGCGCTTTCGCCGCCTACCGTATTGCTCGCGGCGGCA
>JAZRAB010000047.1:0-14097 GCA_045634345.1 Candidatus Flemingiibacterium sp.
GGGAGCTTCCGTACTTTGAGATGACCGAAAGATCGGAAGGGCATGAGCCACAGACTATAAGCTCTTTACCGACAGCTTCCTTTGCAGCCGCAACCATATCAAGTATATCCGGACTGTCGGGAGCGCACCAAACATAGTGGAAGAAGCGAACCTCCGGCACAAATCCGTCACCGATAAAGCCAAGCGGAGCAAGACGATTTTTGATTGCTTGGTCTACCTCACTAAACTCGGCTGAAATTTCTTCCTTTGTTCGGTCCGTATAGAATGTGAAATAGATAGAACCAACCCCAAGATCGTTACAATGGTTACCGGCATGCACATCCATATAACGAAGTGCAGTAGCAGGGATCTCTGTGCCTGCATAGAATGGATTCTCTGAAAGCTCTTTTCTGCGTCTTTCTCCGAATTTTTCAATCTCCTCAATAACCACCGGCAACGCCGCAGCCGTTCTATACGCACTGTCAACTGTGTCTTTTGAATGGAATTTATAAGAATATTCCGAACCTCCGGAACCGCAGTGCCAGATTACATCGAGACCGTCCATGCTCACGATACGAGGGCACGGGTACTTCATTACAGCCGCCATAGCTCCGTGTGAGCCGCCATGCTCCTCATCGCAATATGCCGCGAAAAGCAGATTCTTTTTCGGAACAAAGCCCTCGTCTTTGAGGAGCTTCATAACAAACATAGCGGTGGCAAGCGCATACTTATCATCGCACGCACCGCGTCCGAAAATTTTACCGTCAACTATGTCGCCCGAAAGCGGATCACGTTCCCAATTCTTAATGTCACCGATCTCAACGGTATCGGTATGTCCCATGAGCATCAGCTCATCGACGTCCTCGCTTCCCTTGTAGCGCGCAACAACATTGTATCTTTCCTCAAGAGCATGCCCCGGTATATAGTCCGGATGCTCTTCAAATCCTTCGATTGAAAGGGGTGAGTATATATCACTTTCAAGCCCCATATCGAGAGACATTTTATGTATAAGCTCTGCAAGCTCCTTCTCGTTTCCGCCAACACGAAAATTCTCGGAGTTGATTTTGATAAAGGTACTGAGCAAATTAAAAAGCTCGTCCTTTCTGCTGTCAATAAGTTCTAAAATTCTTTTGGTTTTCATTTCTAATTTTCTCCTGAAACACAATATATAAAATTTGGGAATATCCCTTAAATACAATGAATTACATCCGAAAGAAGCAGCTTAAAGCGTTCGGATATAGTCGCCGCCGTGTCGAGAACTTCCTGCTCTGTAAGCGGATTACCTGTAATTCCTGCCGCCATGTTTGAAACGCAGGAAATACAGAGCACTTTAATTCCAACCTGCGCCGCAAATATAACCTCTGCAACTGTTGACATGCCTACAAGATTCGCCCCCATAAGCTTGAGAGCACGTATCTCAGCCGGTGTCTCATACTGCGGTCCTGTCATATATGCGTAAACGCCCTCTTTAAGCTCATAGCCGCGATTCTTTGCACAAGCTTTCGCAAGCTCACGAAGTTCTTTGTCGAATACAGACTGCATATCAAAGAAACGCTCACCAAATTCGGGAATGTTAGCACCGCGCATAGGTGACATGGGCGAGAGCTTTATTTGGTCGGTTACACAAACAAGGTCTCCGGGTACAATTTCGCGCTCATCGTTATAACCAATGCCGCCTGCGGCATTAGTGATAATCATTTTATCAATTCCGAGCAGCTTGAAAACACCTATAGGATAGGCAGTCTGCCACATTTCCCACCCCTCGTAATAATGAAAACGACCGTTCATTGCAAGAACAGCCTTTTCGCTGCCATCATCGTAGTGAAGCTTGCCATACACAAGCTCCCCTTTTTGATAGGATACGGTTGAGGTTGGGAAATGCGGTATATCGCGGTACGGAATTACAGTCTTATCCGCAAGCCTTTCTGCAAACTCACCGAGTCCCGAGCCGAGAATAACTGCAATATCGGGTGTTGCGCCGATACGCTCCGAGATGTACGCCGCTGATTCGCGGTAATCGTTATATACAGCCTTTGTCATAATATACTCCTTTGTGTTATTGTTATATTTAACCGATAAATTCACGAAGCAGCGAATCCTTGGGAATAAGCTCCGGTGAAATAGAATCAAGTCCCTCCAGCTTCCGGCATATGTCGTAAGCCTTGGGAAAATAGGGATTATCCTCCGGCACGAGCGAAAGAATTTCCGGTAATACTTGCTTCATTAAATATATTTCGTATCCCATGAATGAATTGATCTTCAAATCAACGCTGTCGGCATACGGAAGTATAGAGCGGTCTTCATTTGCGGCAACCGAACGCCAAAGATAGAAGGTGAACTCCGGCGCTGCTCCGCGGAACTTATAGTCACGTACAAGGCGCCGTAAAAGACGCAGCTCGCGCTTGAAAAAGTAAGAGTCGCCGACTTCGAGATCGTTTTCAATACAGATATATATCGATTTATAATTGTCGCCGAAAAGCGCCGTGACCTCGGGGTAAATAGCCTGTATTCCCTCGAAAATAAACACGCTGTGCTCATCCGGATCTACGGTCTCGTAATGAGTACATCTTCCGAGTGTAAAATCATATATTGGCAAATCGGTAGGATCGCCTGCGATAATAGAAGCGGTACGTTCAGCGAGCAGTTTCAGATCAATAGCGTTCACAGAGTCATAATCGATAGATTTCTCCTGCATGATCGCTTCTCTGTCAAGCACATCGCGTTCACGAAAAAAATTGTCAATCGAAACAAGATGAACATCCGCGCCGTTAGCTGTAAGAGCGGCTGTCAGCTTCGCGGCGGTAGTTGTTTTTCCCGAACAAGTAGGTCCCGACAGCGCAATTATTTTAACGCCGTCTCGGACAACCTCAGCACAAACCTCGTCAAGGCGTGCCTCAAATTTTTCCTCACATTCACGGATAAAATCGATTTTCTGACTTTCACTGCCGATACGACTGTTTAATTTGATCATTGATATATGCTTCCTTTCAGGGTAAAGGATAATTCTTTATTATGCCTCAAAATTGAAAAATTCTTCACACCGGCGAAGCTTTTCGTTCATTGAAGCCTCTGCATCCTGCGCGAGATATTCATACGGGTATTTTGGCTCATAAATTCGCTCGATATGTTTCTTACCATTTTCATCAGTGCGCACGAGCTTGGTGACTGCCCCCGCTCCGACTGCGAAGATAGAATGAAGCTCCTCCATCATGAGCACGTTATATAGTCCGTCAAATCCGCGCTGCGAATATCCGACATTTTCAAGATTTCCGACAGTATTTTTCTGACGGTAAACATAATACGGATGATACCCCGCATTTTTCAGCGTTACCTGCGAGTAATCGACTGCCTTAACGGTTTCGTCCGCCGAACGATTGTATATTTCGGTGTCAAGACGCAATATTTCGGATGATTTTTTCACGCAGAAAGTATGCACCGTAACATTTTCGGGAGCAAGACGGATGATTTTGTCAAGCGAACGCGAAAATCCGCGGTAGCCGTCACCGGGAAGTCCGGCGATGAGGTCAGTGTTTATCTGTTCAATGCCGACCTCACGCGCAGTCTCATATGCACGCATAAAGTCCGATACAGTATGCCGTCTGCCTATTTCGCGGAGCACCTTGTCGTTCATTGTCTGGGGATTTATACTTGTTCTCGTGACTCCAAATTCCTTTGCAACAGCGAGTTTTTTCTTGGTTATGGTATCCGGTCTGCCAGCTTCAAGAGTGAACTCATGCAGACGTTTTATCGGTATATTGTCAGCGAGCGTACCGAGTAAAAACGCAAGCTGTTCATCAGATAGCGTTGTCGGCGTTCCGCCGCCTATGTAGACGGTGAGTATCTTAAAGCCGCGCTCACGTAGATATGCGAGCATTTTTCTCGCATCTTCGCAAATACGAACAATATAATCAGGTATAAGCGACAGCAATTTTTTGGTTGAATATGACACAAACGAACAGTATGAGCATCTCGTCGGACAGAATGGGATTGACACATACACCGAGCAGGTATAAGGCTCTCTTCCCTCTCCCGCGAGACGTATAACCTTTTGTTCGCTTCGAGCGATCTCAACCGCAAGTGCAGCCTTCTTGGGGCTTACAAGATATTCGCGCGTAAGTACATTACGCGCCGCTTCGGACGAAAACACACGAACGCCGTTTTCATCGCGTGCGGAAATAAGCTCTGCCGCGATTTTTGCAGGACGTATACCGGTAAGTATACCCCATGCCGGGCGGCATCCGAACATCTCATATCCTGCATCAAGCGCGGCGAGTCCTGCTGCAATCTTCGACGCTTTTGTGCGAGGATCATGATGTCCTTCATCGAACCCGTGCGATTCTCCACACTTGACGGTCTTTTTTGCAAACCCCGTATATCCAACGCTTGTGAAACGGCATGAGACCTCGACAGCATCGTCAAAATCACGCCGCCAGAACTCTGCCATTTCCTCTGCACTTTCATCTTCGCTTTCAGCAAATGTAGCCCCCGGGAAATACAGCATGCATATCGTCTGCAAGTAATATTTGTTTAGATCTCCGTTTATTTTTAAATACATGACCGTTACTCCGAATCATTATTTTTTGAGCACGGCGCTGTCCATATCAATTGTAACAGGACCGTCTGCCAAAAGGGTTATCTTCATATCTGCGCCGAATACGCCGTTTTCCGTGTGGATCCCACGCTGACGAAGCGCGTCGGAAAAATACTCATAAAGCTCATTTGCGCGCGCAGGCGCTTCTGCGGCGAAATAATCCGGACGGTTTCCTTTTCGGTAGTCGGCGCCGAGTGTAAAATTAGACACGACAAGCGCGCTTCCCTCGACATCTTTTATCGAAAGATTAAGTTTTCCGTCGGCATCATCGAAGATACGAAGCTTACTTATTTTCTCGGCAAGCAGATCTGCATCTGCTTTTTCGTCCCCCTTGAGAACTCCGAGCAAAATGAGGAGTCCGTGTTCAATTTTCCCCGCCGGTTCTTCGTCAGCAATGACGGATGCGGAAAGTGCTCTTTGCAATATAGCTTTCATAAATTTTATGACTCCTTATATCACGCAAATCCGCGCACTACGTCAACCACGCCCGAGATACTCTTAAGACGCGAAACGATGGAATTTACGTGATCTGTATTTTTACATGCAATGCTGAGATTAAGAATTGAAGAATCGCCCTGACACTTCTGGGAATTAATAGAGATAATGGATACTCTCATATCCGCGAGTGCGACAGATACATTTGCGAGGAGTCCGAGAGTATCTTTGCAGTAGATCTGGATAAATGCCTCATAATTCGGCTTTTCCCACTCTGCGCCGACGTCCCACCATGCCGAAACAAATCTGTCACGGTCAGCATCGCGCTTCATGCCGGCAATAACATTGGGACAGTCTGCCTTGTGTATTGAAACACCGAATCCCTTGGTAATAAATCCAACTACATTATCTCCCGGAAGCGGATTGCAGCATTTAGCAAATTTGACCGCACATCCGTCTGCACCGTCGATGACGATACCGCCATGAGAATGATGAGACTGCGGCTTTTCGACAGTCTTGACTTGAGATACCTCTGTTATCTTCTCCTCGGGCGTCGGTACTGCAACCACACGGTCGAACTCGTCACGAAGCTTTGATGTCAGCTTTGTCACCGACAGACCGCCATAACCTATTGTATTATAGAGGTCCTCGGCTGTCTTTATTCCGATGCGTACAGCGACCGCCGAAACGATATCTTCGAGCTGCGATTCCGTATAGGCGCGATTGTACTTCTTGATTTCGCGTTCGATTTCTGCCTTGCCTACAACAATATTCTCGCCGCGCTTCTCTTTCTTGAACCACTGACGTATCTTACTTCGAGCCTCGCCGGTCTTAACGATCTTAAGCCAGTCTCGGCTCGGACCGCGCGATGCTCCCGAGGTTATTATTTCAACAATATCGCCGTTTTTGGGTGATGAGTCTATAGTCGCAATTGCACCGTTTATCTTTGCGCCGACCATCTTGTTTCCGATAGCCGAATGAATTGCATACGCAAAGTCGATGAGCGTAGCTCCCTGCGGAAGCACGATAACGTCACCTTTGGGAGTGAAAACGAATGTCTCATCATGGAACATGTCGATTTTAAGCGAACGTAGAAATTCATCGGAATCATGCATATCCGAATCAGCATCAAGCAGCTTTGCAACCCACTGAAGCTTTGTGTCGATATCCTCGCGGCTATTTGCGCCGGTCTTATATTTCCAGTGCGCACACACTCCGTATTCCGCGACATGATGCATATCCCATGTTCTTATCTGCACCTCAAACGGGATTCCGTCGCGCCCGATAACAGTAGTATGCAGTGAGCGATACATGTTGGGCTTCGGAGTTGAAATATAATCCTTAAAGCGTCCGGGTAGAGATTTGAACATCTCATGTATAATTCCGAGTACGGTATAACATTCAAGTTCGGTATCGACAATGATACGAATAGCGTAAAAGTCGTATATCTCATCAAAGCTCTTGTTTTGATTATACATTTTTTTGTAGATGGAATATGTCGATTTTACGCGCCCCTCCAAAGTAAACTTGACATTGTAATCAGCAAGCTTCGAGGCAACATTTTCTTTGGTATTCTCTATAAAGTTTATGTTGTTTCCATATTTTTTGTCAATATCCCGCTGTACCTCCTCAAAACCGATAGGATCTAGGTATGAGAGGGCGTGACGTTCGAGCTCCTGCTTGATACGCTGCATACCGAGACGGTGAGCAAGAGGAGCGTAAACGTGCATAGTTTCAAGCGCGGTAACACGGCGCTTCGGCTCGGGCTTTGCATCGAGCGTGCGCATGTTGTGAAGACGGTCACAGAGCTTTATAAAGATTACACGAATATCCTTGGACATAGCAAGGAACATCTTTCGTAGATTTTCGATCTCTGCTTCTTCTTTGTCCTCGATTTTTAACTGTACAAGCTTTGTGAGTCCGTCAACGAGCATTGCGACCTCGTCTCCGAAGTCCTCTCGTATCTTTTCGCAGTCAATCTTATCTGCACAGTCTTCAACCGTGTCGTGAAGGAGTGCCGCACAAATGGAATCGGTGTCAAGCTCAAGTCCGGCAACAATCTCAGCTACCGCTATCGGATGGGATATATATGCGTCTCCGCTGACACGGAACTGCCCTGCATGAAGCTTATCTGCGCTCATAAACGCGCGCTTGATCTTATCTATATCGTATTTTTTGCCGGTACGCTCAAGCATTCCGATAAGACCTGCGATCGGCTCAAAATTATATTCTTTAATTGTTTCGTCAATCATGTTAATCACCATGCCTTTTATAATAAAGGCTCCTTGATATGTCCGTATTTATGACCGATAAGTCAGTTATGTCCCACCGCTGCGAGGATATGCGAGGTTTCAAGCGGTATTTTTCCTTTTTGCGGCGATAGTGTTATTTCAAAATGTTCACCGCGGTATAAGTTGATAATTGAAAGCTCGGCAAAAATGTCGAGCATCAGCAAAACAGTCTCGACGGAAAAGCCAAGCTCCTCTGCAAGCTTTGACGGTGAAGTCTTAAGTGGCTGAGCCTTATCTTTCAAATAAAGATACAATGCCGCAAAATCATCGCGTACCGGTATGTATTCACTTCTCGAACGTCTTATGTCGCGTACAAGCATCTGCACGCTTTTGCGTCCTCTAAATTCGTTTATATCAAGATTGCAGACTATATCAACAGCTTCACCAACAGTAAATTCAAATTCGGATGTCGGTGTTCCAAAAAGAAGCGCCGTAAACACCGTGGACATCCCCGGGGCGCGCAGGGTAAGCTTTGTATGCTTGCCGCCGGCAAGCGCGGTTATTTCGTTTATAAGCAGACGGTCTATCTGAAAAACCGGCTGTGTATTGCCCGTGCCAAACGGTTCGAGCAAATACAATTCATCGACCAGCTTTTGTGTTATCTCCTCGGGATATAGCTTCAGGTCGATATCAATTACACGGCAAAGCTCTGTATTGCCTAGCGAATTAGCGGCATATTCATTAATAACACGGCGAAATTCATCGAGCTTTCCACGCTCAACAGACAGTCCTGCCGCAAGCTCGTGACCACCGTATTTGGTGAGAAGGTCCGAGCAAGCTTCAAGTGCCTCAAAAAGATTGAGTCCAATAATAGAGCGGCCTGAACCTTTTCCGATATCCTGTGAAGACTGTTCATCGCCGGTATTATTCTCAAAGCTTATAAGAATTGACGGAAGATTGTATTTTTCGGTAAGACGCGAGCACACAATACCGATAACTCCGTGATGCCAGTGGTCATCATCAAGCACAATAACGCGGTCATCCTCGCGGCATTGGATCGAGATCTTCCCCTCCGCTTCCTCAATGATACTGTTTTCCTCAGATTGACGGCGGCGGTTGGTCTCACACAATTCCGCCGCAATTTCATCAGCACGAAGCTGATCGCGGCATAAAAGCAGTTCCACCGCAAATTCCGCACTTGAGATACGTCCGGCTGCATTGATACGCGGCGCGATGGTGAATCCCACCGCAGCAGAAGTAATCTTTTTCTTTATTATTCTGCCCTCAGCATCCGTGGTTATTAACCCCGAGGCACGCATAAGAGCTGCAAGACCGAGATTCTTTGTATTCTCGAGCAGTTTAAGCCCGTGGCTGACAATTATGCGGTTTTCGTCAACAAGCGGCATCACATCGGCAATCGTACCTATAGCAACAAATTCGGCAAATCGGTCAGCCACACATTTCGTTGCTTCATACATGCTTATGTTGCGGCGTTTCATTTCGAGTGCGCAAACAAGCTTGAAAGCCACGCCGCAGCCGGCGAGGGCGGAAAATGGGTATGTGCAGTCAGAACGGCAAGGATTGACCACCGCGACGGCATCGGGAAGATCAGCACGGCACTCGTGATGATCGGTCACAACAGTATCAAGCCCTATTTCTTTTGCCTCGGAAATTTCATCTATCGCTGTAATACCAGTGTCAACGGTTATCATCAGCGTATATCCGTCCGCCTGAAAAACACGGAGAGCGTCCATATTGACTCCGTACCCCTCGCCGATGCGGTTGGGAATGTAATACTTCACGTCAACTCCACATTCACGAAGATAAGTATACACAACCGTAACGGCAGTGACTCCGTCAACATCGTAGTCGCCGTAGATGACGATTTTTTCCTTAGCGTCAAGTGCGGCAATAATACGCAATACAGCCTTGTCCATGTCAGCAAGAAGAAACGGATCATAAAGAAATTCCGTCTCCTTCTGAATGAATCCGCGAGCCGATTCAACGCTCGCATAACCGCGATTCGCCAAAAGGCGAGACACAGCGTATGACAGATGCAATTCACGCGATATTTTGTCTATTATATTAAATTCCACAAAAGGCTCCGGGACCTTCCATGATTTTTTCTTTGAAGCGTGCTTTAACATAATCTATCACCAAGGTTACAGTATGCGGATTATCTTGACATCCAGCCGTTTGGAAGCCGTGCGATTGAGAGTTGCCCACACAATAAGAAATGCTATAATAAAACCAACAAGCGCACCTATATAAGGTGCCCAAGCCTGCGGTAGTATTCCGCCGAGGAAGAATCCGACGGCACCTAGAATAATGGGAAACAGAAAAACTGCCACAGCATATAAAAGGACTGTCCTTGATGCGGTTTCAATAATAACGCGATCTCCTGTCTTTGCTCCGACCTCGTTATCGGCCTTTGCTAAAGTTTTCTTGCTTACGAAGCTGACGCAAGCCGAACAGTTTCCGTCAATATTGGCGTGACACCCCTCACAAGCCGATTTTCTGGACACTTCGACAAGCGCGTAATTATCGAGCACATCGCAAACAATACCTATCTGCTGCATACTGTACCTGCTTTCATAAATTTAAAAATGCAACTATACATTTTATTATATCACAAAAACCAAAAATTGTCCATAGCAAAAGCGAAAAATGTCAAGAAACTTGAAAATCCGTACACGTTTTTTGAGATTCTTCGACATGTACTTGTGCAACTCACGCAATACACGGCATTGTATTTTGTGCACCATGACGATTTTCGAAAAAACTCCTTGTCAAGGGGTTTACTTTTAAAACTCTCGGTGGTATAATATTACAGTATATGACCGCTCGTAGCTCAGCTGGATAGAGTACCGGATTCCGATTCCGATGGTCGCAGGTTCGAATCCTGTCGAGCGGGCCAAAATTCAAAATCCCTGCTGTAATATTGTTGCAGCGGGGATTCTCTTTGATTGGAACTTTTTCGATTTTTGTACGTCAAACATACAAATCAATTTTGGGAGGATTAATTTTATGAAAAAGTTTTTATCATGCCTGCTCGCAATTATTTCGATTCTTACTATGGCATCATCCTGTGCAAACACAGCATCTCAAAGCGAAGATGAGCATAATTCCGAAACACCTCGCCACTCGGGGATAGTTCAGCTCACCAATCGCAGTTCAGCCCCGGATACAAATGCTTCTATAGATGCTGATAAATATTCTGCGCTTGCAGACTTCTGCAGTGATATTACCGCTGCGCTTGCCTCACAAAGCGACGGAAATACCAACACCCTCTCTTCCCCCCTTTCCGCTTACTTTGCACTTGCAATGGTAAAGGCAGGTGCAAGCGGTAAAACACTCGATGAAATGAACGCAGTAATGGGAGATATTTCCGATGAGGATATATGTGGTCTCATATCTCATCTCACTACGCTTGACAAGACAACTCTTAATATCGCGGATTCCGTTTGGATAGACAATACCAAGAATTTTGAGCCGAAACAAGAATACCTTGATACACTTGCCGAGTATTATCTTGCAGAATGTTATAAAGCGAAGCTGGCTGCGTCCGAGGATGCTGTAAATCAGTGGATTGACGAACATACCAACGGAATGATAAAAAACATGATCAACGAAACCGCTCTTGACAGTGCTCTCATGGCGCTCGTTAATACAATTTACATGGACGCTCAATGGAAACGTCCCTTTGACTCATATGCAACTCACGAACGGGAATTTATTAATTCCAACGGAAGCCGTGTAATGAGGGACTTTATGTATAACAGTAATCGCTTGGAAGCAGTTATAGAATCCGACTCGTACATAGGTGTGCTTCTCCCATACAAGGACGGCTCACTGAAGTTTACTGCAATTATACCTAAAGATGAAACAATGAGCGCCTCCTCCGTTATTGAAGTGATTTGCGCTGACGGCGGCTGGAAAACAATAGCAGACTCCGCAAAAGAAGAGAAAATCAAGCTTTATATTCCGTCATTTGAGCAAGATGATGCACTCTCCTTGAATGAAACTCTCAAGGCACTCGGTATTGAGCTTGCGTTTTCTGATAGGGCAGACTTTTCGGGAATATCTAAGGACATAAAGCTCGACAGCGTCATGCAAAATGCTGTCCTGAAGCTTGACGAAGACGGCACAGAGGCGGCAGCGGCAACTGTTGCAACGATGGTTGCTACATCGGCAAGACCCGTCGAAGAAGTTCGTACTATCGAATTTAACCGTCCATTCGCGTTTGCTGTATTTGATTCGGCTACGGGTGCAGTGCTGTTCACGGGCGAGCACAACATCGCTGAATAGTACTGTAATAATTCAATATTTCCCCGTTTTCACTTGACAAAACCTGCTCACCGTGATATAATATTACGGTATACCTTAATTTAAGGTAAAAAGCCAAATTATTCGAAAGGATGACGATTCATGCTTTCAGCTCTGCGCAATTTTGCGCTTACATTCGCTGTATCCGCTCTGATTTTCGGCGTACTTGCATATGTTATAGTCGGATTTGTAATCGACACTATGGAAGATACTATCCCTGCGGGGAATCAAGTCGAGACCAATCCCGGCTATCTCACAACCGACAACTCTAACGATACCGCTATACCGCCCGAAACAACAGACTCCAATGATCCATCTGTATTTCCGGAGGAAATTGAAGGTGACACCTTCAATATGCTTCTTGTCGGTACTGACTATCAGCCCACGCTTTTTGATGACTACGATTACGAGGAAAAGTGGGAGGGGCCCGGCTTCCCCGATAAACGCAACCGTCCATGGGGAGCAGACATGATAATGCTTCTGCGCGTTGACAAAGAAAACCGCAATTTTATATTCTGTTCTGTTCCGCGCAACACACGTGTATATGTCGATGGCAGTTATGTGCAGCTCGGTGATACTCTTGGCACAAAAGGAATTGAATACCTTTGCGGTAAGGTCTCCAGCATAACCGGTCTTGGTATTGACTATTATGCAACCGTAAGCACAGAATCTATAAAAGACACCATAGATGCGATTGGAACGATAACTTATTACGTCCCCGAGGATATGCAGTACAGCGATCCCGTGCAGGAGCTTGAAATTGATCTCAAGAAAGGTACTCACACAATAGACGGCGAAAAAGCAGTTCAGCTTCTTCGCTATGTGGGATACAAAAACGGTAACGTCGGACGCATGAACACTGCAATCGAATTTGCTAAGGCTATCCTTGCAAAATTCACTAATATTACATATCTTAACAAGGCGTCCGAGATTTACACGGCAGTTGATGAGTACATCGAAACCAATTTTACACTTGATGACCTTCTCAATAATCTTGACCTCATATTCGCCTACTCAAAATTCGAGACGATCACCGTCACATATCCCGGATCAAACAGGGTCTATGACGGCATAACCTATTTTGAGCCGTCTATTGCAAGTGCAATGAAGATATTCAACTCGTATAAATAACATCTCTGTCAAAATTTTTTATCACGGCAGCCAGCCGTGAAGAAAGGACATATAAAATGAAAAACACAGAAAAAACAATGGACAAAATTGTCGCGCTTTGTAAAACACGCGGCTTCGTCTTCCCCGGAAGCGAGATCTATGGCGGTCTTGCCAACTCTTGGGATTACGGACCTCTCGGCGTTGAAATGAAGAACAACGTCAAGCGCGCATGGTGGAAGAAGTTTGTTCAGGAAAATCCCTACAACGTAGGACTTGATTCCGCTATCCTCATGAACCGTGAGGTTTGGGTGGCATCCGGACACGTTGCAACCTTCAACGACCCGCTTATCGACTGTAAGGCGTGCAAGATGCGTCACCGCGCAGACAAGCTCGTTGAGGAATACGTAAAGGAAAACAACATCACCGATGTTAATGTTGAAGCGATGGACGGCGAAGCACTGCTTGCATATATCCGCGAGAATAATGTTCCCTGTCCCGGATGCGGCAAGTCCGATTTCACCGATATCCGTAAGTTTAACCTTATGTTCAAGACTCATCAGGGTGTCACCGAGGATTCGGGTAACGAGGTTTATCTCCGTCCCGAGACCGCACAGGGTATCTTCGTAAACTTCAACGCAATTCAGCGTACTACTCGCCGCAAGCTTCCCTTTGGCGTTTGCCAGGTTGGTAAATCCTTCAGAAACGAAATCACCCCCGGTAACTTCATTTTCCGTATCCGTGAATTTGAGCAGATGGAGCTTGAATTCTTCTGTAAGCCCGACACCGACCTTGAATGGTTCGAGTATTGGCGCGAATACTGCCACAATTGGCTCAAGAGCCTTAATGTAAAGGAAGAAAACCTCCGTCTTCGTGACCACGAACCCGAGGAGCTTTCATTCTACAGCAAGGCTACTACAGACTTCGAGTATCTCTTCCCGTTTGGATGGGGCGAGCTTTGGGGCGTTGCTGACAGAACTAACTACGACCTCTCCCAGCACGCGGAACATTCCGGTCAGGATTTGACTTACTTTGATCCCGAAACCAACGAGCATTATATTCCTTACGTTGTAGAGCCCTCTCTCGGTGCTGACCGTATGGCACTCGCGCTCCTCGTTGAAGCATATGACGAGGAAGTTATCGATGCTGAAAAGAACGATATTCGCGTAGTAATGCGTTTCCACCCGACAATTGCGCCCTACAAGGTTGCTGTTCTTCCCCTTTCCAAAAAGCTTTCCGAAAAAGCTATGGAAATATACACCGATCTCTCGAAGGATTTCATGACCGACTTCGACGAGACAGGATCTATCGGTAAGCGTTTCCGCCGCGAGGATGAGATCGGTACACCTCTCTGTGTTACCTACGATTTCGATTCCGAGACTGACAACTGCGTTACTGTACGTGACCGCGATACTATGGAACAGGTAC
>JAZRAB010000048.1:0-12595 GCA_045634345.1 Candidatus Flemingiibacterium sp.
CTACCTGACCGCGTACCGGATCGGGGACTGCGGTAACGGCACATTCAAGCACCGAGGGATGTGTAAGCAGTGCGCTCTCAACCTCAAACGGGCCTATGCGGTACCCGGAGCACTTGATAACGTCATCGTTTCTGCCCTCAAACCAAAAATAACCGTCTGAGTCGCGCCACGCCATGTCGCCGGTGTTGTAGACGCCGTCCTTCCAGGAACGAGCCATTGCATCGGGTGCGTTGTAATATTCCATGAACAGACCGGTAGGGTGCTCGCCTGCGTTCTTTATAACGATTGAGCCAACGATACCGTCCTCACATGAATTGCCGTTTTCGTCAACTATATCAATATCGTATATCGGCGCCGGCTTGCCGGTTGAGCCGACTTTGATCTCATCCCAACCGTAATTTGCGAGAATGACGGTGGTCTCGGACTGTCCGAAGCCTTCGTGGATTGTGTGTCCCGTAGCTTCTTTGAAGCGTTTTACTACCTCGGGATTAAGCGGCTCACCTGCAGTGCCGCAGTGGTGGATGGTTGACCAGTCGCATCCCGACAGGTCCTCTTTGATAAGAAAACGGTAGATGGTAGGCGGCGCACAGAACGTGGTCAGCTTCAGATGATCTATTGCTGCAAGCAGCTTTGCCGGAACAAATTTATCTGTGTCATATGCAACATTTACCGCTCCGCAGATCCACTGGCCGTAGATCTTGCCCCATGCGAACTTTGCCCAACCGGAGTCGGACACGGTGAGATGTCTGCCCTCGTCCTCGACCTTCTGCCAATAATGCGCGGTCGTTATGTGACCGAGGGGGTAGAGAAAATTATGTATCAGCATCTTGGGCATACCGGATGTACCCGATGTGAAGTACATTAGCATGGGATCCATGTTTTTAGTTGCCGCATCGCCTATGGGACGTATCCACTCGCATGATGCATTGCGTGTAAGCGCGCGCATATCGAGAAATTCATCCCCATAACGCTCGGAAATGCCGTCGCCAACGAGTCCGACATGACGCAGAGTAGTACACTTTTCGCGGCAGTTTCGGATGTGACCTATAATAACATCGTCCTCAGCTGCAATAACCATACGCACCTCTGCCGCCTCACAGCGGTAAACGATATCCTTTTCGGTGAGCTGGAAGGATGCAGGGATGGCAACAACGCCCATTTTGCAGAGCGCAACGAGGGTAAACCATACCTCTGGGCGCTGCTTTAAGATGAGCATAACACGCTCACCCTTTTTGATGCCGAGCGATGTGAGTACATTTGCGATACGGTCGGACTGCTCCTTGACATCGGCAAAGGTGAAATGCTTTTCGTCACCGTCATCGTTGAGCCAGATGAGAGCGGGCTTCGTCGGCTCGAGACGTGCGTATTCGTCAACGATATCATAGCCGAAGTTGAAGCTTTCGGGAATGTTTAATTTATAATTTGCCTTGAAATCCTCGTAACTTTCAAAGTCGATACGCGGCAGATATTTTGATAAAAAATTCATTTGATTTACTGATCCTTTTTGTTATTTTCTCTTCATGTTTTCATTGATTACGGTGAGGAATTTCGATACAGCACCGATTGGACGCTGGCGATGTGGAAGGGCAGGGTTAAAATAGATAGAATCCCCTGCGCGAAGTATGTATTCACGATCGCCGATTTGCACCCCGACGGTACCCTCGAGCACCAGATTGAACTCCTGGCCTCTGTGCGTTACAAGGTCCGGAACCTTACCATCCGGATCAAGCGTTACTATCATCGGCTCCATGTCGCGGTCAATATAATTATATGCCAACGCGGAAAATTTGTAACCCTCGTAGCGTTCCACGTCAAGTCCATTGCCTTGGCGTACAAGTGTGTAATCAGCCATTCGAGGCTCGTCACCGAGAAGAAGCACGGTCGGATCAACGCCAAGTTGGCTTGCTATAAGATACAGCTTACCTACGGGAATATCACATTCAGCATTTTCATATGAATCATAGACTTCACGGGACACGCCGATTTTTTCGGCGATGACACCTGCATCAATATCGAGTATATCACGAAGCTCGCGCACTCGCGCGGCAATTTGTTCAACCTGAGGCAGCATAATAAAACTTCCTTTCAAAAATAAATATAAATATTCATTTTATTATATCATATTATGACGACAATTGCAAGTAGAATTTTACACAAATCGGAAATTATACGCTTGAGATGCTGTTTGCTTTTTTGAGTGTTTATTTGTAAATAATTGTACAAGACTATTTATTTTTACGAAACGGTGTGATATAATCTTTCAGGAGCACAATGCGAACATCACCCTACCGTTGGTTGATATCTCCCCTCTCAACCGTTGGTATGTGGATTTCAGGTGCGAAATACTGTACAATTGAAATGAAAGGAGGCAGACGAGTGGATCAGATAAAGATCGGAAGATTTATCGCCGAATGCAGAAAAAATAAAGAGCTTACTCAAATGCAATTGGCGGAAAAGCTGAACATTACAGACAGGGCTGTATCAAAATGGGAAACGGGAAAATCAATGCCGGATTCCTCGATAATGCTCGAGCTTTGCGATGTTCTTGGAATCAGTGTAAACGATTTACTTTGTGGGGAGGTAGTTGCGATGGATAATTATAAGGAAAAATCGGAGCAGATGCTCCTTGAGATGATGAAGCAGAAGGAAGAATCGGACAGACAGCTTTTGTCGCTTGAAATAATTATCGGCACCTTTTCGATTATTATTCTTTTGGGTTTTTCGTTTGTTGCAGCGCTTTTTCAGATGGCGGATTGGCTAAGGGTATGTCTTGTCGTGAGCGGCTTTGTCATAGGCATGATCGGCATTGCATTTGCACTTAGAATAGAGCAGACTGCCGGATACTATGAGTGCTCTGAATGTCATAACAGATATGTTCCGACATACAAGAGCGTATTCTGGGCAATGCACATGGGCAGAACAAGATATATGAAGTGCCCGGAGTGCGGCAAAAAGTCTTGGCAGAAAAAGGTGCTGACCAAGGAATAAAACAAATATCTGCTAATAAAAAAAGTGTCCCTCGCCTATTTCGGCGAGGGATTTCGATTTATGTGTATTACAGCATCTCGCGCACACGAAGTGTAACGCCAACGCCGTCGGCGATGTCCTGACAGATATCAATATCACTGTCAGGAATCGAACCGCGCACAACTGACAAAACCACGTTCGGGACGTAATCCTTGACACGTCTTGCAAAGTCAATAAGTGCATCGAAGGATGCCTCGCCGAACTCGGAATGGCATACGTCCTGATAACTCTTTGCGTTAGCGCAGTTAAGGCTTATCGAAACAGTATCAAAACAACCTGCAAATTCGGGAGTGGTGTCACGCTTATTGATAAGGTCGGAGTGACCGTTTGTGTTTATGCGTATTTTGATATCGTGTGCTGATTTTATTTTGCGGCATACCCACAGGATGTCGTCAAGACGTTCGGTCGGTTCACCGTAGCCGCAGAATACCAATTCGGGATATGAGGAAAGGTCACGCTTTTCGATATCGGCGAGTATTTCCTCGCGTGTCGGTTCGCGGTCGAGCCAAAGATCACCGTACAGCTCATCGCCGTGCGAGCGCACACAGAAGTCGCAGGAATTTGAACAACGATTGGTGGTGTTGACATACAGTGAATCGCCGACAACATATGTAATAGTCATAACAGTATCTCCTAAAATTATCTGACAAAAACGCCGCCGAATACGGCGGCGTTTTATGTATCTGAAATTATTCAGCCTTGGGAGCATCAACGGGGCAAGCACCTGCGCATGCGCCGCACTCGATGCACTCATCTGCGTTGATCTCGTACTTACCGTCTGCTTCTGTAATGCAGCTTACGGGACATTCGTCAGCACAAGCGCCGCAAGCGATGCAATCATCGGAAATCTTATATGCCATTTCAAATACACCTCCGTGTTAAATATTTTTCTTACGTATTTTATTGTATCACAAAATTTAAAAAATGCAAGGGGTTACAGTAAAATTTCATATTCTATTCATAATTGCTGTAGCAATTACTCGTTTTCTGCGGTATCCTTGGGTTTTACACCCTTTCCGCCGATAACTTTTACATCATCTCTATGGTAAACCTTGGGCGGAATCATTTCTGCTTTTGTGCCGAAACGCACACGGACAAGACCTGCGAGGGGCTGTACCTCGATAACAGTGCCTTCGCCGTCGGGAGTGGCAACTATCTGATCGACCTTGGGCGTTTTCTTTATTTCTTCCTGATAGGTGTCATGCTCGTAGCGCAGACAGCACATAAGACGTCCGCATGCGCCTGATATCTTTGCGGAGTTGAGTGAAAGGTTCTGTTCCTTCGCCATCTTTATGGAAACCTGAACGAAATCGGACA
Organism: Candidatus Flemingiibacterium sp.; assembly: GCA_045634345.1. Lineage (GTDB taxonomy): Bacteria > Bacillota > Clostridia > Oscillospirales > CAG-272 > Flemingiibacterium. The sequence goes on from JAZRAB010000048.1 coordinate 4,345, forward strand.
GGAATGTCTTGCAGCAGAATGGGCGTCCGCAGATGCCGATTCCGCCAAGCAGCTTGGTTTCATCGCGTATGCCGATTTGGCGAAGCTCGATTCTGGTGCGGAACTCAGCGGCGAGGTCTTTTACAAGCTCAGGGAAATCCACACGTCCCTCGGCGGTGAAGTAAAAGAGAAGCTTCGAGCCGTCAAAAGCAAGCTCAACATCAATAAGCTTCATCCCAAGCTTATGCTCAAGCACCTTTTGCGAGCATACCTCAAAGGCTTCCTTTTCGCGTGCTACATTTGCCTCGTGACGAGAGATATCATCTGCTGTGGCGCGGCGGACGACTGTGCGCAGAGGGAGTACTACTTCGCGTTCGGTCACTGTTCGATTTACGATATCACAGACGCCGAATTCAAGTCCGCGCGCGGTCTCTACGATCACGCTTTCTCCATAGGTGAGCTTCACACCCTTCGGATCAAAATAATATATTTTGCCGCCGGATTTGAAACGTATGCCAACGATCTCATATTTTTTTAGCTCGATTGCAGTTTCCGGTTCGGAAATGGACTCATATTCTTCAATACGCTCCGCATCCGCGCTTGTAATCGAATTCAGCTCGTCGATAATTTCATCATCGATGCTTCCTGCGGTGGTGATGTATTCGCTGTATGCCGGAGCATCGGCAGGGGGGGCAACGTGAGACGCCGCTTCGGGTATCACATTCTGCAAAACAGTCTCACCGGACTGCGGTCTGCGATCGCGGCTGCGTCTACGCTTTGAACGGTTTCTGCGCTGGTTTTCACCGCTCGTTGTTTGTGCGGAAGGCGCTTCTTCAGGTGGCGTTACCGTTCCGGTTGCATCTGTCGCAGCCCCGGTCTCGTTTGGTGTAGAATTTGTGTTGTCTCGCCGGTGGTCCCCGCGGTGACGGTGCGAATGGTGAGGACGGTTGCCTCCATCGTTATGAGTCTGTGCAGTCGCGGTATCGTTGTGGCTGCTGTTTATGTTGATTTCCGCCTTTTGCGCTTCCGTGGGCGGAATATCATAGCGCCCCGGACGTACAGTGATCGAATCTCCTGCGGCACTCTGCGATGCTTGTGCAGATTGCGTATTTTCCGGAGAGCGGTTTTGTTTGCGGCGGCGGTTATGCCAATAATGGGGCTTTTTATTGCCGCCGTTCCCGGAGTGATTGCCTCGGGGACTCTTTTCGTTGTTATCCATAGCTTATATGCCCATAGCCTTTAAAAGGCTTCCTTTCCTGCGATATATCGCATATCCTGTAATTATTTTACCCTTATTGCGGCAGAAGCCGCCGAGGAAGTGTGGACCTGTGCCAAATTGATATTTACATTTCGCTCAAGACTGTCGCGTGCAGTAGAGAATACCTCTACAAGATGCATAAGCTTGCCGAGCGCAAATCGGTCGGCTATCTCACGCGCTTTGTCAGGTGAAGTATAAAAGATTGGCGATGGGGACAATGTGAGCTTTACGTTGATAAGATCTCTTACTGCATCTGCGAGCAGGGAATATATCTGAGATAGCTCATCTCGTTCTTTCGATTTCACCAATTTGGTAGAATATTCGTAAAATTCAAGCTCGCTTGCACCGTCTCGTTTTGCGGCGAGAAGCTCGATGTAGCGTTCAGCTTTTTTGTATAGCTCAAGACATTCCGAGGCACTTTTTGAATCTGTAAGCTCGTATGCACGTCCGAGACTGCCGTGCGATAACTTAACTGCGGCATTGAACGCATCGGGATCACGCTGGAATAGCGCTTTTGCACGCTCGTCGGACTTTAGTGTTTCGCATATTAAATCATCCGGAAGTGCTTCGACACGGTATATAGGAGCGCGGCTTCGTATAGTAGAGAGCAGATTATCTGCATTTTCGCAGAGCAAGAGGAACATCAAGTGCTCGGGCGGTTCTTCGAGTATTTTAAGAATCGCGTTTTGGGCTTGAATGTTCATTGAGTCCGCTTTCGGGATGATGTAAAACTTTTTAGGAAGGTCGTTCGGAGCAATAACCGCATCTTCGCGCAGACGGCGTATAACGTCAACGCCGAGCTGTACACGATCCTTTTGCGCTTCGACCATAATAACGTCGGGAGACTGTGCGCGCGCTATCTTGTCACAGCTTGTACACTTCATGCACGGGCGGTCATCGGATTCGCACGATACGGCAGAGCAGATAAGCCTTGCAAGCGTTCGCTTGCCGCAGCCCTCTCCGCCTTCGATAATATATGCGTGAGAAAGACGTTTTGCGGCAATATCGCGCTTAAGTCTTGCAATCAGCTTTTCGTTTTTTAAAAACGAATCAAATCCCGACATCCGCACGCCTCCTTGTATAACTTACTATAAAAAATATTTATACAAATAACATTATATCAGATTTTTATCCGATTGTCAACCGAGCTGCATTTATTTATTTTATGCAGACCTGAAATATTATGACATAATCGCATTCACTGGCAAATACCCTTGGCAAGTCGTTAATTTTTTGCAAATTTTATCGAAAAAGAGCGAGGGGACTTGATTTTTGTATTTACGGTATGATATAATATACAATGTATAAGTATCGACGTACTTCGACCGTTTATTACCGCTGCCGCAAAGCGGCTCGAAAACAGGCGCCTATTTGTTACGCGCTTGTAAATATTTGCGATTTATAATTTAACGGTGGAAAAACAGAGTATATTATATATAGTTTATTATTTAGGAGCGGTAAATTGTGAATGACAAAACAATAGCCGAGGTCTTGCGTGAGCGTATGGAGAGCGGATTGTCAGAGTATGCTTTTCGGGAATCAAACTCACGCGGACGCGAGATACCTCTGCCACCGTCCGAGGTTAGAAGCGAGTATCAGCGTGACCGGGACCGCATTATCCATTCAAAATCCTTCCGCAGACTCATGCATAAAACTCAAGTCTTTTTGGCGCCGGAAGTAGAGCATTACCGTACAAGACTTACACATACGCTCGAGGTCACGCAGATTGCGCGTACTATTGCTCGTGCTCTTTCTCTTAACGAGGACCTCTGTGAAGCGGCGGCTCTCGGACATGACCTAGGACATACGCCGTTCGGTCATATCGGCGAAAAGGCGCTTCAGCGGTATTGTTTGCCGGAATTTACCCATTACGGTCAAAGCCTTCGTGTAGTTGAGAAGCTTGAGCGTCTCAACCTCACATGGGAGGTTCGTGACGGTATAGTGAACCATCAAGGCGACCATCTTGCAGAAACCCTTGAGGGCAGGGTGGTAAAATTTGCTGACCGTATAGCATATATCAATCATGATATTGATGATGCCGTGCGTGCCGGGATACTTTCGGAAGCGGACATTCCGGAAAAACTGCATAAAGTGCTCGGCGCTAACCATTCCGCACGTATTAACACAATGGTTATGAGTGTTGTTCATGCGAGCGAGAGCGAAAACCTTATCGCAATGGAACCGGATATCAAGACGGCTACGGATGAGCTTCGTGATTTCCTTTTCGAGCGTGTATACTACAATGCACATGTGCTTTCCGAGGAAGAGCGCGCGATGGGGCTTATTGTAAGACTGTTTGAATATTTTGTCAAGCATCCCGAGAAGATGCCGTCAAATTACCGCGAGCTGTGTGATTTTGAGCCGGTAGAGCGTATCGTTGCCGATTTCATTTCCGGAATGACCGACAGACACGCTATTGACGTTTACGAACAGCTCTTTATCCCGAATACATGGAGCGGACTTGATTGAAAGGTGGATACATATGATATCACCCGAAATTGTTGAAGAAATAAAATACCGCTGTGATATAGAGGAGATAATCTCCGGGTATGTAACGCTTAAGCGTGCGGGCTCGAACCTTAACGGGCGGTGTCCGTTTCACAGCGAGCGAACGCCGTCATTCACGGTGTTTCCGGCAACGAGAAGCTTTTACTGCTTCGGCTGCGGCGCCGGCGGAGATGTTGTAACCTTCATAATGAAGCGCGAGAATCTTGACTATGTGTCGGCGCTTGAATTGCTTGCGGCACGTGTCGGTATTGAGATACCGCGTGATTCAAAGCTAAGGGACGACAACACCGGTGTAAGGCGCGAACGGGTGCTTGCGATGAACCGCGAGGCGGCAAGGTTCTTCCATGCCTGCCTTTATGACAAAAATATCGGTGCAGCGCCGCTTAAATATCTTACAGACCGCGGACTTTCAGGCTCGGTTATTAAGCATTTCGGACTAGGGTTTGCTCCCGACGGATTCGGTGCTTTGACGGACCATTTGACAAAGCTCGGTTATACTGCCGAGGAAATGTCAACCGCATTTCTGTGCGGTATTTCAAAGAAAAGCGGAAGACCGTATGACTATTTTCGCAACAGAGTGATTTTCCCGATCATTGACGTGACTGGAAATGTAGTTGCGTTCGGCGGGCGTGTAATGGATGATTCCACTCCGAAGTATCTTAATACATCCGATACTCCGGCGTTTAAGAAGAGCCGTAATCTGTTTGCGCTGAATTACGCAAAGAACAAATGCGCCGACAGACTTATCCTTTGCGAAGGATATATGGATGTCATCGCACTTCATGCGCACGGCTTTGAAAATGCGGTTGCAACGCTCGGTACGGCAATCACACCCGAGCAAGCGCGTATCATGGCGAAGTACACAAAGCAGGTTATAATCTCATACGACTCCGATGAAGCCGGTCAGCGTGCAGCGAACAAGGCGATGAAGCTTCTCGGTGAGGTTGGACTTGATGTGCGGGTGCTGCGTATCACGGGTGCGAAGGACCCCGATGAATTTCTTAAGAAAAATGGCTCGACGGCATACGAAAAATTCAAGCATCTGCTTGATAACAGCCGGGCACAGTTTGAGTTTAAGCTTGAGGGTGTGCTCTCGAAGCACGATATCAATATAGTCGATGAGCGCATCAAAGCGGCATCGGAGCTGTGCAGGATCATAAGTGAGGTCTATTCCGAGGTGGAGAGAGATGTTTATATCGGAGTGGTTTCCGAAAAGCTTTCTATTCCCCGTGACAGCCTCAAAAATGATGTTAAACGCATGATGCAGAAAAATGACCGTGTACAGAAAAAAGAGGAATTTAAGGGTATAGTTAATAAGACCGCAGGGTACGGGGATCGCATAAATCCGGACATGATAAAGAGTACGGGGGCGGTAAATGCCGAGGAGAATATTCTCGGAATACTGCTTCTCTATCCCGAAAATCTTGCCGCTGTTAAGCGTGGTACGATAACCTTGTCAGAGGATGATTTCTTTTCCGAATTTGGAAAAAGAGTTTTTAGAGAATCGCTTTCTCGATGCGATGACACGGGAAAATTTGATTTTTCGCTTCTTAACGAAGTGTTTGACACCGATGCGATGGGACGCATAACCTCAATGGTAATAAAGCGACGTCGGTTGACGGATAACAGCCCCGATTTGCTGCGAGAGATGATATCACGTCTTCGTGAAGAAACAAAGCGCCGAAGTAATGAGGGCGATGAGCTTGCACAGCTTACGAATATCTTGGCAAATCAGAGAAATAAGCTGAAAAAAATCTGAGGTATCAGCGAAAAGCAGATATAAATGCAGTAGAATATTCACTTTATATAAATTACGGAAAGGGTAAAAGGCATGACGGATAAAACAAAGAATTACGATATTGACGAGGAATTTGAAGAGGTTGCCGAGACGGAGGAGGAGGCTCCCGACGCAGCCGAAAAGAAATTCAACGTAGGCGACCTTATTGCAAAAGGTAAGAGCAAGGGCTCGCTTACCTCGAGCGAGATTGTTGAAGCTTTGAGTGAGGTCGATTACGATATTGACCAGATCGACAAGCTGTATGAAGATCTCGAAAATAACGGGATTGAGGTAAACTACCTTGACAGTCCCGATTTCGCGGATATTGAGACTGAGGTCGAGCAGTACGAGTCAGCTGAGGAAATGGAAAAAATGCTTATGCAGGAGGGTCTTGCAATTGATGACCCTGTGCGTATGTATTTAAAGGAGATCGGTCAGGTTCCGCTTCTTGACAACGACCATGAGCTGACGCTTGCCGAGAAGATGGCAAACGGTGATGAGGAAGCAAAGCAGGAGCTTGTAAAAGCAAATTTGCGTCTCGTTGTTTCGATTGCAAAGCGTTATGTCGGTAAGGGAATGTTCTTCCTTGATCTCATCCAGGAGGGTAACCTTGGACTAATGAAGGCAGTCGATAAATTCGACTACAGAAAGGGTTACAAGTTCTCGACATATGCAACATGGTGGATCCGTCAGGCAATCACCAGAGCAATTGCAGATCAGGCACGTACAATAAGAATTCCCGTGCATATGGTGGAGACGATCCACAAGGTATCGCGTTATTCTCGCCAGCTTCTTCAGGAAAACGGACGCGAGGCATCCGCCGAGGAGATCGCAGAGAAGATGGGTACAAGCGCCGATAAGGTCCGCGAGATCATGAAGATAGCCCAGGATCCGGTGTCACTTGAAACTCCTATCGGCGAAGAAGAGGACAGCCATCTCGGAGATTTTATACCCGATGACGATTCTCCCGCACCCGCCGAAGCTGCATCGCAGACTATGCTTCGTGAAGAGCTTGATAAGGTTCTTCAAACACTTACTACCCGAGAGGCGCATGTCCTGAAGCTCCGCTTCGGTTTGGTTGACGGACGCACTCGCACGCTTGAAGAAGTGGGTAAAGAGTTTAACATCACACGTGAGCGTATTCGTCAGATCGGGGCGAGGGCACTGCGCAAGCTCCGTCACCCCAGCCGCTCAAAGCGTCTCAAAGATTATCTTGACTGATAATTCGGCACAAGTTACAAAAAAATAAAAATATTTTGTCTATAACAGATAATGACTTTGGGCGAAGCGTAAAAAACGACAATGTTGTTTTGGCAGTAATTCACAAAGTGAGTTTGCGAAAATTATAAAAAAGCTATTCGATGATTTAAGCACAAAAAGCACATATGAAAAATTCGCTTGACAGATTTCGAATAATAGTGTAAAATATTAAAGTATATTTATGTATTTTTATCGGGAGGATAACCATGAAAAGAAGATTTATAAGCTCGGCACTTGCCATGCTTATGTTATTAACCACTCTTCTTACAGCATCGTGCGGTGAGAAAGAGACTAGCGGTGACACATTGGAGATTGAGGGGGATGATTCCTCTGCTCTCACACTTTCCATTTGGGGTGTAAAGGGTGAAGGAACTACCGATGAAGCAGTTGCGGCAGTTGAGGCTGCAATGAGCAAAATCACCCAGACTCAGTTCAATACAGCTATTGAGTTGAATCTTTATTTCGAGGACGAATATGAGCAGAAGCTTGAGGAGCGTATGGACGCTATTCAGGCTGATATAGATGCCGAGAAGGCCGCTGAAGCTGAAAGAAAGAAGGCCGAAAACGAGGCGAAAAAGAGAGGCGAAACTCTTGCTCCGATTGAAACCGAGGCGCCGGAGGATACAGATACCGAAGAAGAGACAGTCCTCGATGAATACGGCCTGCCGACAACCAAGTATCCTGATGTTGGAGAAAGACAGCTCGATATTTTCCTTATTACCGATTATGCGATGCTTGCAAAATATAACGAAAAAGAAATGCTTTCCGCTCTCGATGCTGAGCTTAGCGGTGCATCAAAGCTTATAAAGCAGTATGTTCATCCGACTCTCGTTTCTGCGGGTGTCGTGGATGGAAAGACGGTTGCTATTGTCAATCAGCAGCTTGTAGGTGAATATACATATATGCTTGTAAACCGCGAGCTTGCGGACAAGTATTATTGGGATGTTGATAGCTTCAAAATTCTCTCCGATACATATGATTTCATACTTGACGTAAAGCGTGAAGAGCCCGATTATCAGCCTATTGTCGGCGACCTTTCCCATATCAACGCAAACTATTTCTCACTTAACGGAGAGAAAACAATCGTCGGAAACATGGTTGGTACCGATAAGATTTACGGCGATCCCTTTGAGCCGATGCTCATATTCCAGTCCACCAACTGGTCGCGTTACACAAAGCTTTACATGAACCTTTATATAAACGACTGTATCGGCAGCGAGACCTTCACTCCCGAGGATAAGTTCGGCGTTGGCGTACTTAAAGGAACAGGCGCCGATGTTGCCGTATACGAGGAAGATTACTACATCGTACCGCTCCAGGTGCCGCAGGGAACCACCGAAAATCTGTTTAACGGTATGTTCGCAGTAAGCACATATACAAAAGATCTTTCGCGTTCGATGGAGATAATCACATATCTCAATACCAGAAGCGATCTTCGTAACCTTTTCGGTTACGGCATTGAAGGCGTA
>JAZRAB010000049.1:0-20316 GCA_045634345.1 Candidatus Flemingiibacterium sp.
TTATAGCAAGTCGGCGAAGCCGTCTTGCTTGAGAGACAGTGGCCCCCGCCCGAGCGGCGGCATTGCCGCCGCGAGCAATACGGCAGGCGGCGCAGGGCGCCGCGTGGGGGTTGCGAAAATCGAAGCATTCCTCCGACAAACTATAATTTAATACAAAAGCAAGGATATAACACATGGGCTTCGGATTACTTTTTATCGGATATTTTTTCATGATATTTTTCCCGATCGACAGCGTTGGCATACTGCCAAACCTGGCTGTTATCGGGTGCCCTTTTATGCTCTTTGGACTAAAACGTCTGACGCATTTCTGTCCCGACTGCAAAGGCTTCACCGTGGCAAAATATGCGCTCATTCCTCTATCCGTGCTCTCGACGGCAATTATTGCGCTTGACATCGCAAAAGCTGACACCGAGCTGTCGCTTAATATGACGCTCTATTTTACAGAGCCGCTGTCGATTGCATCCGAGCTTGCATTGTGTATTTACAGCATATTTCTATTTCTCGGTATATATCGCCTGGCGCATGACGTCGAACTTCCGAAGCTCGCCGCAGCAGCAGTGCGCAGAATAACAGTCCTTGGCATATACGGCATCACATCAACATTTTACGGAGTATGTTCAATCATACTTTCGGCAAGCAGTGTAGAGGCTAATGCTTTTACTGCCGCCGTGTTCTACATAGGTCTTGTTGCTTTGCTTCTTGAATATCTCTGTATATTTCTTAATCTCGCGCTTCTATTCTCCGCGTATGCTAAGATCTGTCTTGAGGGAGACGAGGACATGCCATACCGCGAGGATGTTTTTGATAAAATAATTGCGTGGACTAAACGAAATAAAAAGTAAAGGAGGACGCATATGGTAAATATAAAAACAAAAAAAGAGTGTGCCGATGCGGCCGCATCGCCCAAAAAGCGGCTCGGATACGGTTATTTCATAGTCGCTGTCATCTTTCTTTTTAATCCGTGCATCAACATAATAGATGTCCTGCCCGACTTTTTCGGATACATATTTCTTATAAAGGGACTCGAAAAATGGGCTGATCTCTGTCCAAATATTGCGGATGCAGTACAAGGGCTTGGCAGACTGCGATGGTTTATGCTGCTGAAGCTCCCTGCGATACTGCTCATCCCGATTCTCAGAGACGACACCTTTGTGCTGCTCCTCACATTCTGCTTTATACTGATTGAGCTCATTTACGCCATTCCTGCCGCCGGACGTATATTCGACGGACTCGACTATTTCGGCACACGTTTTGACGGTAAGACCGTTTTTAAAGGTCATAAGGATCTCCGACTTCTAACGAATATCTTCTTCATCGCCAAATCCGCGCTCTGCTTGCTTCCGGAATTGTGTTCGCTGTCAAGCTATGAACATCTGGGATACATCACAAATGCACCGCCGTTCGATCCGGCACAGTACAAGGGGACGTTCGTGCTTTTAGGCGTGACTCTCTCATTTCTAATTGGAATCCTTTGGCTAAAAAATACTGTCACATACATAAACCGAATTTCTAAGGACACGCCCTTTTTGGAGCGAATACTTCACGATTATGACCTTGAGATCACACAAAACATAGGCATTGCTCTGCGCCGCGCTCTCCATATTTCAACAGCACTATTTATCGCGGGATTTGTGTTCTTCCTCAATATGTGGGTAGACGGTATAAATGTGATTCCCACCTTTATCGGAGCTATCTTCCTTATCGCTGCTATGATAAAGCTCAAGGGTATGTCACCCGTTCCGAATACTTCAATCGCTATGACGGTCATATTCGCCGTTGTATCGGCAATTTCGTTCGCGGTTTCATTCATTTTTTCGCTAAACTACGATCTGCGCGCGATTACGCTTGGCGTCGCCGATTCCGAAGCTTATGATATTTACAATCTTTCGCTCATCGTGTCAATTGCGGAATACGCAGTGGCAGGTATCGTCATGTATCTGATACTGCGCGAGATACGCCGGCTTATCACAATGCATCTTGCTCCCGATCCCGATATCAAGGATCGACGCCTCATTGCGATATACGAGGATCATCAACGTGCCGCCAAAAGGAGCATTACCGCTGTCGCCGTTCTTTTCGCAATCTCACTTATTACGAACACGGCATACATACTCCTTCGCGCAAACATAGATGCGGCATATTGGCTTATTCCATTCATCGCAACGGGCATATGGCTTGTCTATACGGTAAGCACATTATGGCAGCTGTACGATCAGATCGAATATAAATATACATAAAAATAAGGGACTGTTTGCTTCTTGCAAAACAGTCCCTTGTTTTTGATAAATTATTGTTTAACGGTGTGTTTAGTGCTCTGATTATCGCAGCTCCCACGCGGCGTGATACTCCGCCTACCGTATTGCTCGCGGCGGCATCGCCGCCGCTCGGTCGGGGAGGCGCTGCGCTCAAACGCCGCTGGTTTCCCTCTGCTTCTGGCAGGCGGTGCAACGCACCGCAAGGAGCACCAATGCTCGGAGCGCCAACTCCGCTATAAACTCAAATCTACAATATCAATACTCAATATTCCGATCAAGCCCGTGAATAAATCCGTTAGCGTCTGCCGAACAGACATCCCCCCCGATGACCTTGTTCTTGTGAATAAGGAAATTCACATAAACTTCTCCATCATAATCGGGATAATTTGTGATGCGGTATGTATAGCGCATCACATCCTTTTTAAGATATTTGGTCAGATCAAATCCCTGCTTTTTCTGAAGCTCATTATAGCTCTGATACACCTTGTCAAATTCCGCAGGTATCGTCACTTCCACCTCTTCGACCGGCACAGCATCAACCTCCCAACCAAACTGACGCAGGAACTCTATTCTGTCATCTGCGCTTTTGATCTTATCAAATCGAACATTCTCCACCGCATCAATAACACCGTCCGAGATCGCCGGCTCTGCGGTTGGGATAAATACAAGCAATGTAACAAGCGCTACAAGTGCGAGCGACGTTACTCCGAAAAATTTAAGTGTGCTTCCTCTCATGGAATATACAAACATAATTATGATTCCTCCTGTTTGTTTTCTGCTGTTACATTATATTTGCACTTCCCTATAAATATTCCCTCACAACAAAAAATACCGCCGTGCATAAGCAAGGCGGTATAAAATCAAGGGAGAACAATCTGTCCTCCCTTTTAAAATTATTCTTCGCTAGGATCGTATGCTATATAAATGTACTCGACAACGTCGCCCGCAGCAACAACATTATCTGCAGCCGAACCTGCCGGCTCTACTTCATTAATTGTGAAATACCAGGAATAGTTAATGCCTGTTTCCTCATCGGTATATCTGGGATAACCGTCAAATTCTTCAACCGAAGTACCGCTGCTGTTGGTGGTGTACTGGAAGTCGCAAAGCTCGCTTGCAACAGCGATTACATCAAGAACAGTGGGGTTCTTGCCGGAAACCTCGATCTGCGCGTCAACGATCTGCTCGTTTACTGCGGGATCTGCTTCAGACGGAACAGAGATCTTAAGGGTTACAGTAGTTGCAGCAGCGCCTCCGCAGGACGCCATCGAAAGAGCAAGCATCATTACTGCAAGTGCAAGTGCCAGAATACGTGTGAATTTCATTTTGTATGTCCTCCATGATTTTAGTATAAGCGTACCGCTCCGAAAAGATATTGCGCGGTTTCTTTGCCTATGCGTATATTATACTATTTTATTCTAAATTTGTCAATAGAAATCCCCGATTTTTTGCGAGCAGCATCAGTTCAGGATTATGATTCCCAAATTAAGATAAGCGGCAAAAAACAGCCATGCAAGATAGATAACCATTGCTCCTGCCGCAACCTTATATATCCGCGAGAAAAAGCAGATTGTGAAGAAAGTAAGTATTATCATCATGATGATAGCAGAAAATGCGGCAAAAAACGCCCCCGCACCGAAAAAAAGCGGTGACCATATGAAATTAAACACCATCATGATAATAAAAAACAGAAGCCCTTTGTATTTATTAGCATCACATGCTCGCTCGCATACGCATGCAACGGCCCCCGCCGCTCCTCCGATTAATATGTACATGAACGTCCATATTATCGGGAACAGGAATGCCGGCGGAGAGAATTTCGGTCTCTCAAGCTCTCGGTAAAGCTCGGTTGAACCTGCAACAAGCGCACTCAGCGCTCCGCAAAGAAGTATTATCACCGCTCCTGCTATCACGCAGCGAAAATCTATGCGCGATAGCTCCGAGCGTACCATACATGAAATACGGCGCTTGATTTTTTTTATACCCAACATAAAATCACCTCATACAAAATGTATGAGGTGATTTTTAATTTAATTCATCGCTTCGGATTATTCGTTACCCGAATCTGACATGGTCTCCTCGGATATATCCGTGTCCGGCGTGTCCTCGTATCCAGTGTCCTCACCCATTGTATCATCGGGATCGGTGATATCGGTGTCCTCCGGATCAGTTACATCCGTATCCTCCGGCTCCGGTTCCGAAATATGGTGTTCGTAGCAGTAGCTGTTGTAAAAGCGCTTACCGCTTGTTTCGGTATAACCCGGATACTGACCATCCAAATAAAGTCCCATATAGAACGGAACATCACCCGTCTCGGGCATAGCAGTTCCCTCATGAACTGCGCGATAGGTGTACTGCGTATCCGTAACCTTGACATTCATCGGGAATATGCGGTCAGCCTTAATAAGTCCCACGCTCTTGACATTCTCCGCAGGGCATCCGTCATGTGCAATACCGCCTGTTACTGTATCATAATCAACCATAACATGACGGTCACAGTACTCGGTTGGGATAGTCGCCGCAGTGAAATAACCGGTCTCCGCACGGCTTCCGCGCGGATCGGCATAGCAGGCAGTACTCATAAGCTTGCCGGAATCCTTACAGTATGTGGCGGTGATAACGCCATCTGCCGTCTCAAAGGACTTTAGCGGCTCGTCGCCATTTATATACTTATCGTGAAGCTTTGTCATGATAATATCCCATGTAACTGTACCGGGATTCCATGAAAGTGTACCGAGCGTCTGCGGTATCTCGTATCCGAACCAGATTCCGCCGACATAATACGGCGTGTAACCGATAAACCAACGGTCAACGTCACTTGAAGTAGTACCCGTCTTACCGGCACAGTCCACCTTGCTCTTAAGGGATACCGATGTTGCCGTACCGCGGTTGACAACATTTTCAAGCATCTTTGTCATAATCGATGCTGTCTGTTCACTGATAACTATATAGCTTTCGGCTTTGTTTTCAAGAAGCACCTCACCCTCGGCATCAAGGACGCGAAGCCATGTTCGCGGCTTATTGTAAACACCGCCGTTTGCAAATATCTGGTATGCGGCTGTGATCTCAAGATTAGTCACGCCGTAGTTCATACCGCCAAGTGCAAGTGCGGAAAGGTCTTTGTCCGTAATTCCTATGCCGCCGGGAAGCTGTGCATACTCAATAAAGCTGTCCATCTGCAGTTTATTCTTAACAAAATCGAATGCCGTATCCGGCGTAAGCTCCTGGAGAATACGTACCGCAACCGTATTGACCGAACGTGTCACGGCATCATTTACGGTCGTTAGTCCCCCGTAAACCTCGGGAAGATTCTTCGGCCATGCAGACGGATTAAGCTTTTCTTCATCGTCCGAAGCATAGTTGAACATTACAGGAACATCATCGTAAACACTGCCGTATGTTATAAGTCCGTACTCTACTCCCGGCGCATACACAGAAAGCGGCTTTATCGACGAACCGGGGGAACGTGTCGTTTCGGTAGCCTTATTAAGAAGCAGGTTTGCCTCCTTCGCACCGCGGCCGCCGACAAGACCGAGTACGTCACCCGTTGCAGGGTCGATCACCACCGCCGACGATTGCGGCTGAACCGCATTGTTTGTCTTGGGGAAGTTTGAATCGTTTGCGTACACTTCTTCAAGCGTTCTCTGCACCTCGGGATCCTGGAGAGTGATTATCTGCAGACCACCCGTATAGATGAGGTTGTACGCCATTTCAAGGTTATACCCCTTTTCCTCGCAAAGGGCATTTGCGACCTCACGCATCACCTGGTCCGTAAACCATGAATTTGAGGTGACGGAAGCATCCTTCGCACGTCCCTGATAGTCAAGGACAAGCTCCTTTTTGTATGCGCCGTCATATTCCTCCTGTGTAATGTAACCTTGGTCGAGCATTTCCCAAAGTATCTGATTACGTCGCTCCGCCTGCTTTTCGGGATTCTGCACGGGGTCATATTTTGTCGGAGAATTTGTAATAGATGCAATAGCCGCGCACTCGATAAGCGTCAGCTCCGAAACGTCCTTGTTAAAATATGTGTACGCTGCCGCCTGAACTCCGTAACAGTTCTGCGAGAGATAGATATTATTAAGATACAGCTCAAGTATCTGGGTTTTATCAAGCTGCTTTTCGAGATTAAGCGCACGCAGTATCTCCTGTATCTTACGCTGCGGCGTATAATCTCTGTTCTCGGTTAAATTCTTTATCGTCTGCTGTGTTATCGACGATCCTCCGCCCTGCTTTTCCTCAAACGGAACAAAATAATTGAGGATCGCGGCGCCGGTACGCCAAATATCAACTCCGCTGTGACTCCAGAATCGCTTGTCCTCTATTGCGACAAACGCATCCACAAGATCTTCCGGTATCTGTGTATAAGGCACCCACACGCTGTTTTCCGATCCGTACAGCTGTTCATCCTTTATCTCGATCATTGTACCGATACGGTTTTCGCGGTCGGTATAGTCCATGTAAAATATCTTTGTTGTTTGACTCGAATTCATACGAAAGATCGCAGGATCAATCGTCGGATCGATATAATTTTTAACATATACCGCAAATACAGTCGCAACTATAATACCGGTAATGAAAGCGATAAGGATAACTGTGAGAAGCGCGTTCAGTATATAGGAAAATACACGTCCGACCACTTTTCCGGCAAGCTTTCCTGAAACTGCGACCTCACTTGTCCAATCGACCTTCTTCTGTGAATTCGGTTTTCTCTGATTATTGTTCAATTTCCGGTTCCCTTTCTTGAAATTAAGGTGATATGCTTAATTGACGCAATTCAAACTGATTTTGTTTCCATAATTATACCGCAATATAATTAATTTTTTATGAATTATCCTCTTACCTCTTGAAAACTTTACGCAGCTTCAATATCTGTCGAAATTTCCGGCGCACTGTTTTCAACAAAATATTTCTCGCATACATGTCCGTAAATATAGGCAATGACGATGATCAGAAGTCCCGTCATAATTCCGCCAAGATCAAGACTAAACGAAAAGCGTATCATTTCGGGCTGTGGGATGAAAGTCTTCACAAGTAAATAATTGTAAAAGCTGTTTGCAATGCGCACAAACGTGCTTCCTACCATAACAGTAAGTCCGATATATATGATATAACGCGGATTCTTCAGGTTATATTCCTCACCCTTTGAAATGTTCTTTGCAAGCTTTGACAAAAAGAGCGCGATCGGAGACAGAATACACAACACCGCTGCCAGCATCATAAGCTCGGCATAAATAACCGTCTTAATGTCACCAAGCGATACATCGGCATAGGCGGCATTAATGCGGATACCGTTGCCTATCGTTATCGAGTAGTACTCGTTTTCGTGAGCTGTCATAAACGGCGGAAGCATCATTTCTTCCACAGATGTATTGACAAAAAGCATTATAAGTGCAATTATCCCAACAAGCAGCACACCGATAATAAAAGCATAGTATAGACCTGCCAATATCGGCGATGCAATCTTTGATGCCGTAATTATTTTACGGTAAGTGAATTTTTGCTTCGGTGCTTTGTTCTTTTTTGAAAAAATACTCATTTGAACCTCCTGTTCCTATTTTACGACTACATTCTCATCGCCGAGAAGTAAGCGAAGCTCACTTACGACGAACTCGGATGCGGCAAGCTTAAGCCCCGTCATACGCTTATATTCGGCGGTGGATTTATCATAGAAAATTACCTCTGCGCTGCCGTCGCAGAAGATATAGCAAAGGTTCTGCGCCTTCATAAATGTGCGGTCATCCTCGGCTGTTGACTCGACTCGCAGGTATACCTTACTTGGCAAGCCCGTGCCCGGCACCGGGTTCATCTGCGGCATCGTCTGTCGCTGTGGCACCGACGTCTTCGCTTGATTTGTCATAGCACGCGGTGCGGCTGCGTGACCTCCGCTGACATGATATACCGGCGCTCCGGATGTCGCGGCAGGTTTGACCGGTTCGGTATTCTGAGGTGCGGTTGCCTCACGCACCGGCGCTTGCTGAACAGGCGGCATCGGCTTGCGCTGATATCCGCTTCGTCTCATCTCCGGAACTGCGGAATCTACACCAAAATGCTCGTTATCGTCCAACAGCAATGCGGTCTGGCAAAGTATCTTTGGCTCCTCATCATCACGCAGTGATAGCTGTCCGAGAATACATACCGTCGAATCAGTTGTCAGAATATGACCGATATCTTCAAGTGTCTTCGGGAAAACTACAATTTCCATTTCACCAAAACGGTCTTCAAGCGTGAGGAACGCCATCTGCGCACCGTTTTTGGTCATTTTCGTCTGACGTCTGGTTATCACTCCGCAAACTGTAAGCGTCTGCTTGTCCGAGAATATCTCGTCACACTCTGTCTCCTCAGAGAATGATGCAAGAATATTTCCTATTTCGCACGGCGATATCTTTGCAATATGCTTTGAATAATCTTCAAGCACGTGTCCCGAGAAGTATATTCCCGAGCACTCTTTCTCAAGTCTCAACCTTTCGCGGAACGAAAGCTCCGGTATGTCGGGATATTTGAACGTCTCAGACTTCGCAGTGTCTTCAAGCCCCATAGAGAAGAGGTCAAGCTGTCCCTCGACATTAGTGCGGCTTCTCTCCTGATAGTGGTCGATTATCCGCTCATACGACAACAGCAGTTGACTTCTGAACACTCCTAGCCCGTCGAATGCACCACTCTTAATGAGCGCCTCGACCTGGCGCTTGTTCATATCCTGCCCATACATACGCTCAATGAAATCCTCAAATGAAGCGAACGGACGGTCACGGCGTTCCGCAGCAATACGTTCGATAAAGCCTTCGCCGAGATTTTTAAGTGCAAGCAGTCCGAAACGTATATATTTACCTTTGCCGTTTACAATAGCTCGGTAATCGGCAGTCGATTCGTTTATGTCAGGCGGAAGTATATTTATCTTATACCTCGCACATTCCGCGACGTATTCGGCAGTCTTCACTGCACTTCCCATGACGGAGGTCATGAGTGCCGCGAGGTATTCACACGGATAATGGCTCTTAAGATAAGCCGTGCGATATGATATTATCGCATATGCCGCCGCGTGACTCTTATTAAATGCATAAGAAGCAAAGCCCGACATCTCATCGAAAAGCTCGTTGGCAACATCAGACGGTATGCCGTTCTTCCCTGCGCCCTCAACGAATACGGCGCGTTCACGCTCCATGTCCTCGGCTTTCTTCTTCGCCATCATACGCCGTACAAGATCTGCACGGCCGAATGTATAGCCTGCAACACTGCGGCAGACCTGCATTACCTGCTCCTGATATACCATACATCCGTATGTCACGTCAAGTATCGGCGCAAGAAGTGGCGTTTTGTAGGTTATCTTATCACGGTTCTTGCGGTTCTCGATATACTTTGGAATCGAATCCATCGGGCCGGGACGGTAAAGCGAAATCGCGGCAATTATGTCCTCGATACAGTCGGGACGGAGCTGTGTCAGCATTTGGCGCATGCCGCCCGATTCAAGCTGGAAGACACCGTCCGTATTGCCCGATGAGATAAGCTCATACGCCGCTTTATCATCAAGCGGCAATGCCTCAACATCAAAATCCGGCTCGCGTTCGCGTATCTGCTTTTCGGTATCGGAAATTATCGTCAGATACCGAAGTGCAAGAAAATCGAATTTAAGCAGTCCGAGCTTCGCCACAGTATCCATGTCAAACTGCGTCACAGGAACATTCCCATTCATCGAAAGAGGCACGTATTCGTGTACCGGACGGTCGGTGATAACCACGCCCGCCGCATGAGTTGACGAGTGGCGCGGCATGCCTTCAAGTGCGCGTGCGGTATCAATAAGCCGCTTGGTCTGCGGAGAATCCTCGTACATTTCACGAAGCTCCTTGCTCACTTCAAGCGCGCCGTCAAGCGTCATGTCAAGGGCGTGCGGTATCTTCTTCGCCACTGCATCGGTGTCGGCATATGACATGCCGAGCGCACGTCCGACATCCCTTATCGCCGCACGCGCCGCCATCGTACCGAATGTAATTATCTGCGCCACATGATCATCGCCGTATTTTCGGCGCACATAATCAATAACCTCGTCGCGGCGATTGTAGCAGAAATCAATATCAAAGTCCGGCATGCTGACTCGTTCGGGGTTCAAGAAGCGCTCAAAGAGAAGATCAAATCGAAGCGGATCAAGGTCGGTAATGCCAAGCAAAAATGCCACAAGACTTCCGGCACCCGAGCCGCGCCCGGGACCGACGGGTATTCCGTTTTTCTTTGCGTACCCGACAAAATCTTGAACTATCAGGAAGTAATCGGAGTATCCCATACGCGATATGACCTCAAGCTCATACTCGATTCGCTCAAGATATTCGCCCTCGGGATGCGCGGCCGTATATTCGATCCGTTTCGAACCAAGACGGCGCGCAAGTCCGTCCATGGTAAGAGTGCGCAGATATTCGACAGTGGGAAGCCCGTTCGGCGGAGAAAACGCAGGCAGATACAAATTTGAAAAATCAAAGTCGAAATTACACTTCTCTGCTATGCGTACTGTATTTTCAATAGGACTGCCGAGCGGCTCGGTATCAAGATATCCGAACAGACTGTGCATTTCCTCGGTGGTCTTATAGTAAAACTCGTCCGTCTCAAAGCCGATCGGTCTGCCGTCCGTAATGACGTTGTTGGTCTGGATGCACATGAGTATCGCCTGACTGTCTGCATCCCCTCGGCGCAGATAGTGCGCGTCGTTTGTCGCCACAAGCGGTATTGAAAGCTCATGTGAAAGCTTCACAATCTCGCGGTTGACGAGCTTTTGTTCTTCAAGGCCGTGATCCTGCAATTCAAGGTAATAGTCATCTCCGAACAGCGATTTCATTTTTTCGGCGTGCTCACGCGCCGCAGAATAATCCCCACTGACTATCGCTTGCGGAATATAACCCGCAAGGCATGCCGACAGGGCAACAAGTCCCTCGTGATGCGCTTCAAGCAGCTCTATGTCAATACGCGGCTTCGAGTAGAAGCCTTCCTTGAACGCACTTGTTACCATGGAGATAAGATTTTTGTATCCAATCTCATTTTTGCAAAGAAGTACGAGATGATAGCTTCCGCTGTCCTCGCCGTGATCGCGGTCAAAGCGTGTACGCCTTGCAAGATAGACCTCGCATCCAATTATCGGCTTTATGCCCTCTGTCCTGCAGGCGTTATAGAACGCCACCGCTCCGTACATTACACCGTGATCCGTGATAGCAACAGCACTGTGCCCGCACTCCTTGGCGCGACGAGGTATCTCGGCGATGCGGCAAGCACCGTCGAGAAGACTGTATTCACTGTGCAGGTGAAGATGTACGAAATCCGACATTTTTAATTCCTCGATTTTATTCCTATATTCTGCCTCTAACTTACTGCGGCGACTTCCATTCAAGTATCTTCTTAAGTCTGTGATTAACGCCTGATTTGGTAATTGGCGGCGTATGCAGCTCTGCAAGCTGCAGTAATGTAGCATCGCTATGCTCAAGCCGCAGATGCGCGGTGATACGAAGCTCATCGGGCATCCGCTCAAGCTCGCCGCTCGCTTTCAGCGCCTTTATCGCGGCAATCTGTGCACCTGCCGCCTTTGTGGTTTTTTCTATATTGGCGACCTCGCCATTTGCTATTCGGTTCATATCCGAACGAAGCTCGCGCTCGATCTTTTTGTTCATTATCGTAAACGCCGCATTGTTTGCGCCGATAAGCGCAAGAAAATTTTCAATGCTCTCACTGTCCTTGTAGTAAAGCACCTGCTCTGTCTTTCGCGTGGTTGACTTTGCTTCAAGTCCAAGCTCATTAAGCAGTCGAGACAGCCTGTCCGCGAATTTACCGTCAGTAAAATTCATCTCAAGATGATATCCCTTTTCGGGATCGGTAAGCGTCCCCGACGATAAAAAAACTCCTCTGAGAAATGACGCCATGCAATTCTGACAGCGAAACATTTCTGATTTTATCTCGCTCTCACTATCCTCATCGGCATAACGAAACGCATAAAAAAGCCGCTCGAGTTCGCGTTTCTGCACAACCGTGATCTTACAGCTTCGGCGCTCATCCGCATCACCGCTTTTTTTGTCGGTTATATATAGATTTCCTTCTATTGAATGTTGATCCCGAAGCCATTTGACCGCAAGACCGGCAAGCTCCTCACTCGTCGTTACAAGCTTTATTCGTAAGCGTGTAAATGTACCCGCCGCCCATAATATTCCGTAAAGCTGTGCACGCCGACAGCAATCATGCTTCATCGTCTCGGAAATCGCGGCAAGATTTGCTTTAGTATCCAGTGCAAATGACATGATATCCTCCCAAACGTCGGAAGAATACCCGACATTTATTTTGTAATATCACGGTGTATCGTCACCGTTTTATATTCGCTCTTACGTATATGCGCCGCAAGAGCTTCACATATCGCAACCGAACGGTGTTTTCCACCCGTACAGCCGATAGCCACTATTAGTTGTGTTTTACCCTCGCGGCTGTAAAGCGGCAAAAGGTAGTCTATCATATCACACAGCTTATCGACAAACACATTCGTTTCTTCATGTGAAAACACGAAATCGCGCACCGGCGCTTCAAGCCCCGTATGAGCCTTCAGCTCATCGTGATAATATGGATTTGGAAAGCATCTCACGTCAAACACAAGATCCGCTTCCAGCGCTGCGCCGTGTTTAAAACCAAAGGACATGCAAGTTATAAGCAGTCCGCTGCCGACATCGGAATTAACAATACCGCAGATTTTTTCTTTCAGCTGAACCGGCGTCAGTTTTGTAGTATCTACAGTATAATCGGCACGCTGCACCACGGTAGAAAGAATAAGCCGTTCTGCCCTCAGCGCTTCAATCATACTTATATTTTTCGATGCAACAAGCGGATGTGTTCGTCTCGTGAATTTATAACGGCTGATGATGACCTCATCGGCACAATCAAGGAAGACTGTGCGACAGTTGAAGCCCTGCACACGAAGCAAATCAAGCTCCGAGAAAAGCGTTTCAAACTCAACCTCACCGCGAACATCCACGATAAACGCAACCCTATCGAGCTTACCCGGCGTCGCACTGTATATCTCGGCGAATTTCGGAATAAGCTGTGCCGGCATATTGTCAATACAGTACCAGCCAATGTCCTCAAGCGTATTCGCCGCCTGCGATTTTCCCGCGCCGGACATTCCCGTAATTATCAAAAATTCCACGTTTTGTTCCCCTATTCTTTTCAGTTCCCTATATATTTCACTTCACATTCGATGTCATAACCGGTCTTGTTTTTGACCTCAGCCTTGATGATATAAATAAGCTCAAGTACATCTTTCGCTGTAGCACCGCCGCGATTGATAACAAATCCGGCGTGCTTTTCGGAGACCTCTGCCCCACCAACACGCCTGCCCTTTAGTCCTACCTCGTCGATTATCTGCGAGGTGATGAACCCGTTGCCGCGTTTGAAGGTACTGCCGGCACTTGGGTATTCAAGCGGCTGTTTTTCACGCCGTCTTGACATATAGTCGTTCATCTTCGCCTCGATCTCGCTTCGCTCACCGCGAATGAGTGTAAGCGTTGCCGAGAGTATCACCCTCTTGCTGTCCATGTAAACGCTGTGGCGGTACGAAAATTCATGTGCCGCTCCCGAGACAGTACCACGCTCGCCGCTTGCAAGATCGTAATATTCGCTTGACACCACCACCTGCGACATATCTCCGCCATACGCACCGGCGTTCATGTAAACGCCGCCGCCGACAGTCCCCGGAATACCGTAAGCAAATTCAAGTCCTGCAAGCGAATCCTTCGCCGCAGCAATTGCGAGCCGTGTGAGCGGTACGCCTGCTTCTGCGGTAATAGACTCACCCGATACACTGCACGCGCGCATATTCGTAAGTATAACCGCCGCACCGTCGTAGCCATCGTCGGAAACGAGGACGTTAGTACCGTTACCAAGCACAAGCGTTGGGATATTCTCATCACGGAGAATATCAAATACCTTCACCGCTTCGTCGCGTGATTTTGGGAATACCGCAAGCCGCGCCGCACCGCCGATGCGAAAGCTTGTATGAGGCGCAAGCAATGTGTTTTCGCTGTATTCGATTTTCACATCCGTCAAGCGCGTGAGCGCGTTCTGGTAGTTCATAATTTCTCCTTTAAAGTAGTTATTGCATCACATAAACAATTCAAGCAGCTGCGCATATCCGTCGACAGTCGCAGTCGGAACTATATCCGTCCCATTTACCTCACCGCTCGGATTATACCACACCGTATCAATTCCGGCGGCGATACCGCCCGCAATGTCGCTTGCAAGCGAGTCGCCGATGATAACGCTTCCCGCTCGCTTATCTTCGCCAATATGCTCGAACACATAGTCAAAATACTCGCGCATCGGCTTGGGTGCACCTGCATCCTCGGAAACGAATATATCCTTAAAATACGGACGAATCGGCGAAGCATGAAACCGTTTTTTCTGCGTATGCGAAACACCGTTTGTGACAATGTACATTTCGTACTTTTCAGAGAGACGGCGGCAAAGCTCCTCTGCTCCGCAAAAAAGCTCCGAACAATCGGCAAGCGCATCGACATATTCGGCGTTGGCAGCCTTACCATCAACATCCACGGGGGCAGAGAGAGTATCAAAGAACAGCGCAAAACGGTTATCCTGCAAATATTCCTTGGTTATCTCCCCTCGTCCGAAACGCGCCCACAGCTCGGAATTGATAGCTCTGTATCTGTCAAAATCCGCCTCATTATATTGTATGCCGTGGGATGCCATTACTATACCGAATGCTGACCTTTCCGCTCCCTCAAAGTCGAAGAGAGTCATATCTGCGTCAAATAGGAGTGTTGTGTATTTTCTCATTTCGCAATAAACTTGTGAAAAACCTTCTTGCCCTTCTTTATGATAACGCCCTCAGCGAGCTTTGCCGCTTCAACAACTGCGTCAAAGCGCTCCACCTTAACGTCATCGACAGAGATACCGCCCTGCTGGATAAGGCGCTTTGCCTCTCCCTTTGACGGTGCAAGCTTCCCTGCAACAAGCAGGTCCACAACAGTAGTATCAACGCATTCAACTTCGGTAGTAGGCATATTCTCACTTGAACCGCTTCCTGCGAATACCGCACGTGCCGCTTCAAGCGCCTTGTCAGCTTCCTCTTTGCCGTGTACCATGTTGGTGAGCTCGTATGCAAGTATCTCCTTTGCCTTGTTGAGCTGTGCGCCCTCCCACGAGGACATCTCGCGGATCTGCTCCATCGGCAGGAAGGTCAGCATACGGATACACTTAAGCACATCCGCATCGCCGACGTTACGCCAATATTGGAAGAAGTCGAACGGCGAGGTCTTGTTCGGGTCAAGCCATACGGCGTTGCCTGCGGTCTTACCCATTTTCTTGCCATTGGAGTCTGTGAGAAGCGTGATAGTCATAGCATATGCGTCCTTACCGAGCTTCTTTCTGATAAGCTCAGTACCGCCGAGCATATTCGACCACTGGTCGTCTCCGCCGAACTCCATATTACAGCCGTACTTCTTGAACATGTAGTAGAAGTCGTAGGACTGCATTATCATGTAGTTAAACTCAAGGAACGAGAGTCCCTTTTCCATTCTCTGCTTGTAGCACTCCGCGCGGAGCATATTGTTTACCGAGAAGCATGCACCGACCTCACGAAGCAGCACAACATAGTTGAGGTTAAGAAGCCAATCTGCGTTGTTGACCATCATGGCCTTACCCTCGCCAAATTCGATGAATCTCTCCATCTGGCGCTTGAAGCACTCGGCGTTGTGGTCGATATCTTCTTTGGTAAGCATTTTTCTCATATCGGTACGTCCAGACGGATCACCGATCATGGTAGTACCGCCGCCGATAAGTGCAATCGGCTTATTGCCTGCCATCTGCAGACGCTTCATAAGTGTGAGCGCCATAAAGTGACCTGCGGTAAGTGAATCGGCAGTACAGTCAAAGCCGATATAGAATGTCGCCTTACCTTCGTTTATCATCTCGCGGATGTGTTCTTCATCAGTTACCTGCGCGATAAGTCCGCGTTCCACAAGCTCTTCGTATAATTTCATTGTTTTATACCTTCCTTTTGATATATTTTTATTTTGTTATGTTTTGTATGTTGTGGGTTTGCGCCGGCAAACAGTCGCAGCCCCTATATAACCTCATCAATCATCTCGCGCGCTGTCTCAATAAGACGGTCAGTTATATTGATACCGCCCATAATGCGCGCGACTTCACCGATGCGTGCATCCCGGTCAAGCGGTGTGACCGAGGTCGACACTCTGCCGTCTGCCTCATGCTTTGAGATAAGATAATGATTCTCCGCCCTTGCCGCAATCTGCGCCGCATGCGTAACGCACAGCACCTGCACGCCGCCGCTCCTTGCAAGCTCACGCAGCTTGATACCGATCTTCTGCGAGGTCTTGCCCGACACGCCGGTATCGACCTCATCAAATATCAGCGTTCCGGGGGAATCGCCCTCGGCAAGCACGCTCTTTATGGCGAGCATAATTCTCGAAAGCTCACCGCCGGATGCAATTTTGGCAAGCGGCTTCAGCGGCTCGCCCTTGTTTGTTGAAATCAAAAATTCCACGTCATCTACGCCGCGACGTGAGTAATATGTGCCCATGCCGTTCTCGCCACATGTTCGTTTTACAACGCCGCACGAGAAGCTGACACCGCCCATATCCAAATACGCTAATTCTTCAATTATCTTCGATTCAAGAGTACCGGCAGCATCAAGTCTGCGCTTTGATAGCAGCTCCGCCTGTTCATCCATTACTTTGACAAGGCGCTCGCGTTCTACCGTAAGCTCGGCGAGTCGCTCCTCGGACATCTCTATCGACTCAAGCTGCTCTTTGGCAGATGCAAGGAACGCAAGCGCCTCTGCAGCCGTATCTCCGTATTTACGCTCAAGCTTCGATATCTCATCAAGTCTCGTTTCGACCTTATCGAGCTCCGCCGTCGGATCATCGGCATCCTCGTCGCGCAGTCCGTCAACTGTAAGCGCGATATCCTCAAGCTCACTTTCAATGGAATCGAGCCTCGATATCAGAGAATCCGCATCTTCCATCACTGGCGCAAGCGCTTCGATGGCACGTGACGCGCGCTTCACCTTGTCGAGTGCGGCATTTCCCTTCTCATTACGGTACAGAAGCGAATACACCATATCGGAAAGCTGGGCGATCTTTTCGCTGTTTTGAAGCTTTGTACGCCTTGCGAGAAGCTTTTCCTCCTCATCCGGCTTCAGCTTTGCCGATTCTATCTCATTTATCTGATAACGCAGAAATTCAATCCTCTGCGCTTTTTCACGTTCATTTTTTGAAAGCTCGGCGATACCGCGGTTTAATTCGCAGTACTTGTCGTAGCTTTGCACATACGCGGCAAGCTCCTCACCGACGTCCGCAAACTCATCGAGATATGTTATATGATTATCCGGAACAAGAAGTGCCATGTTATCGTGCTGTCCGTGAATACCGATAAGATGCTTCATCGCCTCGCGCTGAAGCGATAGCGGTATAACCCTCCCGTTAAGCCTTGACGTGGATTTACCGGCAGATGTGATAGTCCGCTCAAACATCACGACTCCGTCCTCGTCGGGAGCTATTCCAAGCTCGGATAACGCCCCTGTTACAGTATCCGTCAAATCGGTGAATACCGCCGACACACGCGCCGATTCCTCTCCGTTTCGTATCAGCTCACGCGACTGCTTGGCGCCGCAGATAAGTCCGATGCTGTCAATGATGATAGACTTACCCGCGCCGGTTTCGCCCGTAAGCACCGTAAAACCGTTCGTAAAATCTATATCCGCAGATTTTATTACCGCGATATTTTCAATGTGAAGTGAAGAGAGCAACCGCCTCACCGCCTTTCATTTTCACCGTCATATTATCTGCGCCCATTTATTATCTCAGCAAGCTCATCCGCAAGGGACTGTGCCGCTTCATTTGTGCGCATCACAATGATTATCGTGTCATCTCCCGCAACACTGCCGACAATATCATCGCGCCCCATCGAATCTATAGCTGCCGCCGCACCCGATGCCATGCCAACGATAGTTTTAACAACGGCAATGTTGTTTGCGCGGTCTATCTTTTCAACTGTTTCGATGAGCAAATTGCGGTATTTTTTGCTTATTGTGTTTTCCTCGCGGCGAGGAAGTGCGTACTTATAGCGTCCGCCCGCGCCCACCGACACCTTAACGAGCTTCAGCTCGCGTATATCGCGCGATATCGTTGCCTGCGTAACCATGTATCCTCTTGCGCGAAGTCCGGCAAGCAGTTCCTCCTGCGTCTCTATCTCCTTTTCGCCTATGAGCGAGATTATCTCAGATTGACGATCATATTTCATTAATCCACCTCTTATGAAATTCAATGTATATCCGCCATCTTATGACGAAGGACCTCAAAGAAACCCCCGTCCTTAAGGCGTATAAATCCTACTGTTTTATCCGAACGGCGAAGTGTGACCGTGTCACCGTATGTAAGGGTACGCATCTCGCATCCGTCAAGATTAAGATACAGCTTTTCCTCGCGTTCTGTAACATTTTTCATTATAAGCTCAGACTGCGCCGAAAACACAAGGGGTGTTGCATTAAGCGAGTGTGAGCATATCGGTGTGACTATCATCGCATCCATACGCGGATCGACCACAGCACCGCCGGCAGACATTGAATAAGCTGTTGAGCCGGTCGGAGTGGATGCTATAAGTCCGTCCGCACGGTAACGGTTGACCATGTTATTGTCGCAGTAAAGCTCAATTTCAACGATGCGGAAGATCGACGCACCGCCAAGCACCGCCTCATTGAGCGCAAACAGCCGCTCACCGCCTATATCCGCTTCGAGCATCATACGGTGCTCGACCTTGTATTTCCCATCAGTCAGACGTGTCAGCATCGAAAGCTCGTCAAGTTCAATCTCAGCCATATATCCGATACGCCCGAGATTTATGCCGAGTATCGGGACTCCGCTTCCTGCGCATCTGCGCGCCGCTTTTAATATTGAACCGTCTCCGCCCAGAACTATCATCGCATCAGGAGTAGTATACAATACCTCGTCTGCAACGAACTGGACTTTATCACGCACACTTTCGCCGAGCGCATTACACAGCGCGCGCTCAAGTGACTCGTGCACCATAAGCTCTGCCCGTCCGTCAAGCGTATCGACAACGCGCGACGTACCGAGAAAATCTATATCATTTGTCGTACTCGGATATATTCCGATAGTTTTCAAATTTATCACCACCTTCAGGCAGTCATTGATTATTTTTCAAATGCGGTCTTTCTTATCATTTCCACCGGGAGTCCGCCAACCCGGTCGAACGCCGCAAGATACTCGCGGTTTCCGTCACCGCCTAGTATTGGCGAGGCGGTAATGCCAAAGCAGTGGAGTCCGCAGGCATCCGCCGCCGCAAGCACACGCTCTATGACATCAGCGTGCACGTTTCTGTCCTTCACAATGCCGTTTTTTCTGATATTATCGCGCCCTGCCTCGAACTGCGGTTTGATAAGCGCAACAAATCTGCCGTTTTCCGAAAGCATTCCCGACACAGCCGGAAGAATAAGCGTCAGCGAGATAAACGAAACATCGCAGACCGCAAGCTCGCACTTGCCGCCGATATCCTCTGGCGTGAGATATCTCGCGTTCATCCCCTCGTATGAGGTAACACGGGAGTCCTCAAGAAGCGACGCATCGAGCTGTGAGCGTCCGACATCAACGGCACGCACATGCACTGCTCCGCGCTGCAAAAGACAATCGGTAAATCCACCCGTGGAAGCGCCGATGTCAACGCAGTCAAGCCCATTTACATCAATTTTAAAAACATCAAGCGCGCGTTCCAATTTGAGTCCGCCGCGACTGACGTATTTAAGCGTTTCACCTATTATCTTGATTTCGCAGTCGTCCGAAATCTCCGCCGACGGCTTGGTTACAACCTTGCCGCAAGCGCTTACATTCCCCTCGCGTATCATACGCTGCGCCGCCTCGCGGCTTTTGGCAAGTCCACGCGAAAACAAAAGCTTATCTATACGCATACTTTAAAACAGCGGCACCAGGAACGGCACCAAAATACCGAGTAGCGCACCCATGATAACCTGAAACGGCGTGTGACCGATAAGCTCTTT
>JAZRAB010000050.1:0-7539 GCA_045634345.1 Candidatus Flemingiibacterium sp.
AAGCTGATTGGCAATGACTCGTGCGCGTACCTTTGTACGCTTCTGTACAGTCTTGGTACGTCCACCGTAAAATTCCGTGTTGTGGATATTCTTTACAACGACCTGGTCGCCGCCGCGCTGGAGCGCGAGATCAAGAGATGCATGCGCATCGTGGTCCTTATCGGCAAGCGTACCCTTGACACGCGAAATACCGATTGATACGGTAACGGGCATGCTTCCCTCTCCTATACGCACCTCGCGTATACGGTCGAGTACATCGAATTTCTTCTCGATAAATTCGTCAAGGTATCTCGCTTCAAACAAGAATATGAATTTATCTCGCTCATATTCCTTTAAGATACCGCCGACCGAATCTGCCCACTCCTTGAGTATCGCCTCGACCTGTGCCGCCGCCGAGCGGTATTTTTCCTGAACGAACTGCATAAGCTCGTCAAGGTTATCTATCATTACATAAGCGATAATAGTCTCCTCATCCGAAAGGCGCTTTGCAAGCTGACGCATCTCGGAACGCTCGTTCCACACGGTTATGATATAATTTTTCCCCTGCGCGGTTATCTTATATCCCTTGATACGGAATACGCGGTCATTTGCTACAGCCTCGACTCCGTCCGGAGCATCGGTCTCCTCAACCGATGATGTGGTATCCGACAATATGCGGTCAATGGTCACGTCAACAATACTGTCAATGTACTTCGCGTACATGACCTCACGCGGATTTGTTGCCTTGGTGAACGCATTGTTGTACCAGATTATCTTTCCGGACTCATCGCAAATAACGACCGGCAGATACAGCTTCAATATAAAATCAAGCGTTATATTTCCAAGTATGGGCGAGAGCTTTTCGTCATCGGGGTTTGCCATACGGAAGCTGAAAAAGCTGTAAAGCTTAAGTCCGATAAACTCCGCCGCAAAAAAGCATACAAGCATAACTCCGCCCGTAACAAGTGAGTCAAGCTGGGAAAAGCGCATGATCAGCGCATAAATTATAAAGAAGATTGCGGCAATGACAACGGTAAGCATAACTCGCACGGAAAATCTGCGCGGCTTTTGTTCCTGTTTGTTTTTCAAGCCAAATCATTCCTTTCTGTTTTTTATAATGTGCCGGCGCGCACGGTTTTCCCTGATAGTCACAATCACGCCGAGCAGACATAAAAGAATCGTAACAACCTGCGGATTTATAAAAAGCATTATAATTCCGAGTATCGGCAGTGCGCGGTTGAATGCACCTACGCGAGCTTTCCCTCGCATACCGAGCACAATATCCCGAAGACCGCAATACAAGAATCCCGGAGAGAGGATAAGCACAAGATTTTGCAGTGCAATATATACTGCCGTAACTCTTCCGTCCACCGGAGAAAGAAGCACCGACGCGATATACGCGGCGATATATACTCCTACAGTCACACCGTCAATCTCAATACGCCACTGCACTGTTTCCTGCGATATATCAACGGTCGGGCCGTCCTTGCCCATTATCGCTCTTACGCTGACGCGAAGTCCCATAGGCAGTATTGACTGAACACCGAACACCCCGGCAAGAAGACGTGTCACCAATGTAGCAAAATACGCAAACACAATCAGCATCGAAGCGATTGTACCTATAAGCAGAGTCTTTGTGTAATAGAGCAAATCCTCTATCATATTGGGGGTAAAATACGGTACATCTTCGCCGTTTTTTTCATAAGTCAACTCGGCAAGTTTTTGTGTCACCGGCGCAAGAAGTCCGTCGAGGTAAGTACCGATTGTTTCTGCATTCAAAGCGCCGTATTCATTTACAACGGTAACTGCAAAGCCGGCGCCGACAAGGACGAACGCAAATATGGCGGCAAGTGCAATGGATGCCGAGCGTCCGAGTCCCATACGAACGGTGAGCGCTATCGGAAGTGCAATCACAAGTCCGTACAAAGCGATCAGCGATACAATAAGAGAGCTTGTATATATATACGCCGCCGCAAAAGGCAGAATATTTATAAAAAGCAAAAGCAGCAGCTTCGGCTTTGAGGTGCCAAATTCAAGTGCAAGCAAAACATTCATCGCCGCTGTAATCAGTATTATCAGTGTACCAAACGTACCGAGAACGCCGACAGCGTTAATAAATGATAATATACACACAGTGACAAGAAATATTGCCTGTGCGGCTTTTGTCAGCCTTTTCGGTGTATTTTCACCGTTTTGACTGTTAATATCGTTTTGATCCTTATCCAAGCCATTAACCTTTCAGCCCTCCAAGGGCACAATACTCCATAATAATCTCATTATAATATTATACCACCTTTTTTCGTGTATGTAAATAGAAAAATGCAAAATTCCCAAAACTTTCGGACATATATTGCATTATTTTTGAATCTTTCACGGTTTTTAACAGATTTTCACACCTAAAACAGGCATCTGCACAAACAAAAAAGCGGTGGGAAATTCCCACCGCCAATAATTTAGTTGATTTTTACGTTTTCCCAAAGAGTGTTAAGGTAATCGAGCATCTCTTTATCGAGATTTCTGTAAGCCATTGTATTATACTGTTCTGCAAAATCCTCCATTTCGGGATAAAGCACGGCAATTACATCCTCTCCCATATCTTCAAGATACTGTTCGCTGTTGTAAACGATACTGTTCGGAGACGCATAGAAGGTGTATTCAGCATTTGCAATAGCAGGCTCCTCGGAGAGCATATAGTTAATAAATATCTCTGCAAGCTCCTTGTTCTGCACGCATGTGGGTATGCACATAGCATCAATATAGAAATTAGTTCTTTCGGGATAGTAGAACTTCAAATCAACATGCTCTGCCTGCGCATCAAGCATTGTAAAGTAATCGCCTGCATAGTACGCGCCGATAGCCGCCTCGCCCGACTCCATCAGATTATATATCTCGTCCATTACGTCACTGTAAACAAGAGGACGCTGTGTTAAAAGCTCATCGTACGCGAGATCCCAATCGGCCTTGTCGGTTGAGTTGACATCCAATCCCAGCTTATACATTGCGGTACCAAACGCATCACGGGAATTGTTGAAGCGCAGTATCTTTCCGCTGTACTTCTCATTCCACATAAGCTCCCAGCCGTTGGCGTCAGCTTCGTCAACCACGTTAGCATCGTAGATGACTCCGACAATACCGTATGCATACGGAACAGTGTACTTATTCTCGGCATCATAGTAAAGTCCCTTGAAGGTATCGTCTATATACTTATAGTTTGGAATATTGTCGAAATTCAGTTCTTCGAGGAGTCCCTCGCTTGCCATTCTGGCAATCATGTAGTCGGATGGGATAATTACATCGTAGCTTACCGCGCCGCTTGATATTTTGCTGTACATATCCTCATTGGATGCGAAGGTAGTGTAGTTTACTCTTACCTTCTGACCGTAGGTCTCGGCATACCATTTTTCAAACTCACGGATAGTATCAAAGCTGCCCTCACTGCCATCGGAAATATATTCTCCCCAATTATATACATTGAGTGTAAGTGTATCACCGCCGCAGCTTCCGAGGCAAAGCACCATCAATACAAGCGCGGCACACATCGCAATTATTTTTTTCATATCTGTCTCCTATTTCTGCATTATACTCACCAATTCGGATGAGAAAATCATTATTTTGTTTTTGTTTTCTTTTTTCTAAGCTCGCTGAGCTTTTTTCTGTCTTCGTTATCAATGAAATTACTAATAAGAAGCAGTGACATTGTAACAAAAAATATTATAGTAGCAAGCGCATACATCTTCGGTGTTACCGTCTTTTTTGTCATAGCGTATATTCTTATCGGCAGGGTTTCAAAGCCGTTTCCTGACGTAAAATAACTGATAACGAAATCGTCGAGCGACAGGGTAAACGCCATGATAGCACCGGTAATGATACCCGGAAGTATTTCCGGAAGCTCCACCTTAAAGAACGCCTTTAGCGGCGTACAACCGAGGTCCATGGCAGCTTCAGGAAGCGCGCCGTCCATCTGCTGAAGCTTCGGGAGCACCTGCAAAATAACGTACGGCGTACAGAAAGTAACATGCGCAATAAGCATCGTAACAAAGTTAAGGCTTGTAGCCGCGCCGAACAGTCTGCCGACGAATACAAACATCAGCATAAGCGAAATACCGGTTATGATATCCGGATTTATCATCGGAATATCCGTGACCGTATTCATTGCCGCACGGTACCATTTCGAGCGAAGCTTGTTTATACCGACTGCGGCGAACGTACCAAGCACTGTCGATATCGCAGTTGCAGCTGCCGCAAGAATAAGCGTGTTTTTAACAGCTGTCAATGTATTGCGGTCATAGAAAAGCTCTTTATACCATTTAAGGGAAATTTCCGAGAACACGGAAAGGCTTTTCGCCTCATTAAACGAAAACACAAGAAGTACGGCAATCGGAGCGAAGAGAAAACAAAATATGATTCCACTGTAAATTTTAGATGATACTTTCATTTCATTCCCCTCCGTACACAAAACGCGCAGTCACATACTTGAAAATCGCCATCGCGGCAAGCAGTATCACCATGAGGATAAACGCTATCGCCGCCGCAAAATGCAGGTTGTTGGCAATATACTGTCCTTCTATCGCATCGCCTATCAGGAAGAATTTTCCGTTACCGAGCTTTTGCGAAATATAGAACGTACTGATCGACGGAATAAGCACCATAGTAATACCGGAAATAACGCCTGGCATGCTAAGCGGGAATATAACGCGGCGAAGCACCGAAACGCTTCCACAGCCGAGATCCCTTGCCGCCTCAATCAGTTTAAGATCCATCTTTGAGAGAATAGAATATATAGGCAGAACCATATACGGGAAATAGTCGTAAACCATGCCGAGAATGACGGCGGTCTCTGTTCCGATAATGTGTATCTGTCCAAGTCCGAGTCCGCCAAGAAAACCGTTTATGATACCGGTATCCTGAAGTATGGTCATCCATGCATATGTACGGATCAAAAAGTTCATCCACATCGGGATCATGATAAGAGTAACCATGGTCTTCTGCGTTCTTTCCTTGGCACGCGCCATGATATACGCCATCGGATATCCGAGGAGCAGACAGACCGCAGTAGAAATAACAGCCAGCTTAAGTGAGCGCAGAAAAATCAGAATGTACGTGCGCACCTCCGTTGTCGAGCCGTCCGCCTCAACGATATTGCTGGTCGCCGTGAAAAAACGTGTAATATTATCTGTTGTAAAGGAAAAATCATTGTCGGTGAATGCGTAGAATCCGATAAAAACAAGCGGGACAACCACAAAAAGCACCGACCATATGGAGTACGGAGCCAAAGCCGCACGGTAAGTCACCGGCGTTTTGAGCGCACCTGCGGTCTTCATTCTTCGTCCTCACCTCCGGGGATTGCAAGCTCTTCAAGCTCATTTGAATAAGAGGAATAGTCGCCGAACATTCCGGAATATTTGGACTTTTTCATTATATGGATAGCGTCCGGCTCAAGCGTGATGCCTATGTGGGAATTTTCTTCAACCGGATCAGTTGTCTGAATCATCCATTTAAATCCGCCGACATCAACTATCGCCTCATTGTGCACTCCCATAAAGGTAACGGAAGTCACATTACCGCATATCATTCCCTTCTCGGGAGCAACGATATCAACATCCTCCGGACGGACAACTACATCGACCGGCTCGTTTTTGTCAAATCCGGTATCAAGGCATTCAAATACATGTCCGCCGAAGCGCACGCGGTAATCCTCAAGCATTACGCCGTCAATAATATTACTCTCGCCGATAAAATCAGCAACAAACGCATTAACCGGCTCGTTGTAAATATCGGTAGGTGAACCGACTTGCTGAATCTTACCCTCACTCATTACGACAATGGTATCCGACATGGAGAGCGCCTCCTCCTGGTCGTGGGTAACGAAAATAAAGGTGATTCCGGTGTTTTTCTGTATCTTCTTAAGCTCCTGCTGCATATCCTTACGAAGCTTTAAGTCAAGCGCTCCGAGCGGTTCATCAAGAAGAAGGATCTTCGGCTCATTTACGAGTGCTCTTGCAATCGCAACGCGCTGCTGCTGACCGCCCGAAAGGCTGGTAACTCTGCGATCCGCAAAGCCGGAAAGCATTACCATCTTCAGCATTCTGTCTACCTTTTCCTTGATCTCGGCTTTAGGAACCTTGCGTTCCTTAAGTCCAAATGCAACATTATCAAAAACATTCAGATGAGGAAAAAGCGCATACTTCTGGAACACCGTATTAACATGACGCTTATGTGACGGAACATCGTTAATACGCTCGCCCATAAAGAATACATCACCCTCATCGGGAGACTCAAAGCCGCCGATAATACGCAGAGTTGTGGTCTTACCGCATCCCGACGGTCCGAGAAGCGTGATGAACTCGTTATCATGAATATCGAGACTCATGTTATCGAGTACCATTTCCCCGTCGAATGCTTTCGTAATATTTTTAAGTTCAATGATTTTCTCCATTTTGTGCTCCTGCCTTTTCATCTATCTGTCATTAATGGATATAAAATACAAAAAGCGCCGCGATGCGTATGCAGCGTGACGCTTGTAATATGTGCGATGATATGTTATTTCGCGCGTTCGGGAAAATTCCCTATTTTTCGCGCAAAAGCCCCCACAACCGAGCAAATTTTGTCAGTCAAGGATTCAATCAAATCGCAATCAGATCAGAGTCTATATAGCAAAGATTACTTTTACTACTCTTATTGATCATTTCACAAGTTCATGCCGCGTGGCATATTCGGTTATAAAGTAACCAACTTATAAAACTGAGCTTTTAACTCAACCAATAAGGCAACAGAAGTTGCCAACCGCACCGGCGGTTTTCGGCATTCGACCCGGCTGTCCGTATGGCCTTAGCCGACATAGCATCGGCGGTCGTTCAATCTTACTTTGGAAAGACCCTTTCCAATTGAGATTAGTATCAGTATATCACAAACATCCTTGCTTGTCAATATCGAATATGATAAATTTCGCACTCTGAGCGAAAAATATTATTGTTACATATAGCTTATTACTATAAAAACGCGCACAAAAGCTTTAAAAGCCTCTGTGCGCGGAATAGCTATTATTTAATTTTACTGTGCAGCATCAATGATAACGGTGAAATCTGCACTCTTCAAGGATGCGCCGCCGATAAGTC
Organism: Candidatus Flemingiibacterium sp.; assembly: GCA_045634345.1. Lineage (GTDB taxonomy): Bacteria > Bacillota > Clostridia > Oscillospirales > CAG-272 > Flemingiibacterium. Next base: position 7,095 of record JAZRAB010000050.1, read on the forward strand.
CGCCGTCAACATTCACCTTGGAGAGAAGCTCCGCCGCGTTCTTCGCGTTCATAGAGCCGCCGTACTGAACGGTGATCGCCTCAGCAGCCTCTTTACCGAACATCTCCGCAACAGCCGCGCGAACAAATCCGTTACCCTCATCAGCCTGATCTGCGGTAGCGGTAACGCCCGTACCGATAGCCCAAACCGGTTCATACGCGATAATGATATTCTTAAGCTGCTCTGCTTTAACATTGGTAAGAGCCATCTTGGTCTGATACTTGAGGAGAGTTTCAGTGTAACCAAGCTCTCTCTGCTCAAGAGTCTCGCCAACGCAAACGATTGCATTAAGACCTGCACTAACAGCCGCAAGTGTGCGAAGATTAACAGTCTGATCGGTTTCGCCGAAATACTGACGGCGCTCGGAGTGACCGATTACAACGTATTCAACACCGCAAGCATTGAG
>JAZRAB010000051.1:0-7710 GCA_045634345.1 Candidatus Flemingiibacterium sp.
TCGATCACGTCGATTGCATCGATGAGAGCGATTACTGCATTCGCTGCTGCTGCGTCGATTGCTGCCTGCTCTGCTGCTGCCTTGAGATCGTTGTACTCTGCTCTTGCAGATACAAGATCTGCGTGGTTAGTTACAAGCTTCTGCTGATTCTCGGTGAGACCTGCGTACGCCGCCTCGGCTGCTGCAATTGCTGCCTCAGACTCAAGCGTTACTTCGCCGATTGCCGTGATAGCATCAATTACTGCCTGTGCTGCTGCCGAATCATTTCCTAAATTATCCAACGATACAAATGCGTGTGAATTTGATTTAGCGTATGTTTCAGAAGTAGAACCGGTATAAGCGTAAATTGTAAATCCAGCACCTGCATTATTGAAAACAAACATACCGTAAGCTACATCACGTGTATAAATTGTCGCCTTCTTAAGTGCAGAACACGAGGAAAACGCTGTCGCATTAATATTCTTTACAGATTCGCTTATTTCGATTTCCTGAAGTTTTCCGCTGTTTGAAAAAGCGTTGTTCATGATGGTTACTGTGCCATCCGGAATTGTATAAGCTGTTCTGCTGTTACCAGTCGTATACTTGATGAGCGTTGTTTTGTCTTTATTAAACAGCACGCCGTATTCATCGCTTGAATAATTCTTGTTCTCGGAATCAACAGAAATTTCAGCCAATGAAGTACAACCATTAAATGTAGTTGTTTCAATTGTCGTTACATTAGCAGGAATATAAATGCTTGCAAGTGAGCTGCATCCATTAAACGCATTAGCGCTAATTACTTCGACGCTTCCCGGCAATTCAATTGTGCTAAGAGCTTTGCACCAATAGAATGCACTGTTTCCAATGTTAGTCAATCCATTACCGATCTTAACATCTGCGAGAGCACCACAACGCATGAATGCATTCTTACCTATAGTAACAACCTCATCGCCTATAATTACATTTGTGAGATTGCTGCAATTGCTGAAAGCATTATCTCCGATAGTTGTCACACCGGATTTTACATACACTGTTTCTATCTGAGCAACATATGCATACCACGGCAACTTGGAGGCAGAAGCCCAATTCGTCATTGCGCCGTAGCCGCCTATAACAAGCTCACCGTCATCATATAATGTCCAAGTTGCATTATCTCCGCATGCACCGGAAGCTATAACAGTACGATCAGAATAAGCGATAAATGCATGGGAATTAGCATTTGCGTATGAATCCGCAGTAGAATTCTTATATCCATACATTGTGAAATCCCCGGAGGTTCCCGAGAATACAAGTGAACCAAATGCGGTGTTTCGAGTATCAATAGCTACTCGCTCAAGATTTGTACAACCCAAGAATGCCGTGTTGCCGATCAAAGTAACACCATTCGGGATTTCCACAACTCTAAGGTTGGTACAACCTCTGAATGCGCTTACTTTAATCTCTGCTACGGTTCCCGGAACTTGATAAATCGTTTTCTTACCGCCTACAGGGTATTGTACAAGTACGCTCTTATCTTTATTGAACAGCACCCCGTATTCATCATTTGAAAAACTACTGCTGTTTTCATCTACGATAATGCTGCGAAGATTTTTAGAAGAAAGGAATACACTCTCTCCCATGCTCATCACGCTGGCAGGAAGATAAAATTCCTCAAGCTTCGTGCAAGAACCAAAGGCGTTTTTACCTATAGTAGTTACACCGTCTCCAAGCCGTACATTTTCAAGATTGGAGCATCCGGAAAATGCAGTATTACCAATAATCGCTACGCTGCCCGGAATATCTATGTCTGTAAGTGCAGTACACCAATAGAACACTGAGTCGCCTATAGAGGTTACGGTGTTAGAGATGTCTATACTTTCGAGAGCGGAACATCTGCTGAATGCGTTGTTGCCGATTGATGTTGCACCGATGCCAACCGAAAGCTTTTTAATCTGTGAAGCATATTCATGCCACGGCACTTTCAAAGCCGATGTCCAATCGTACATTTCACCTTTTCCGATTATTACGAGCTCTCCGTCAGCATACAGAGTCCAACCAAGATTTTCTCCGCACTCGCCGGAAGCAATTTCAGCACGTTCTTCAATTGCCACGAAAGCATACGAATTAGCATTTGCATATGTCTCGGCGCTCGAATTATCGTAGCCGTAGACAGTAACATTAGCGGAAGTACCGCCAAATACATCATCAGCAAAGGTAATGTTGCGTGTTTTTACTGTGAGGCTTGTAACTGCCGAACAACCGTAGAATGCATAGTCGCTGACAGTTGTTACACCATTCTCGATGACTATAGACTTGATGCTAGCACTATATGCATACCACGGGGTGGATTTACTCGATTCCCACTCTGTCATTTCGCCGGCACCGGAAATTATAAGCTCGCCCTTATCACTGAGCGCCCAGAAAAGCCCGCCGCCGCACTCACCGGAAGCGCTTATTGTTCCATCACCTTCGAGCGGTACAAATGTATATTTGTTAGCAACAGCATATTCATGAGCTGTCGCTCCGATATAAGCATAAACTGTGAATGAAGAGGTTTTTTCGGCAAATACTGCATCACCGATCTCAGCATTACGGGAGTAGATCTTAGCATTGACAAGAGCCGTACAGTCATCAAATGCATAAGAGCCGATGTGAGTCACATTCCCGGGGATCGCAACGCTCGTTATACCAGGGCACTTCTTGAATGCCCAATTTCCAATGGAGGTTACAGTATCGGGGATGCTGATGTCTGTAAGCTTGTCACAGCCGTAGAATGTCAATCCACCAATAGAGGTTAAATTATCGGAAACAGTTATATTTGCCAAGCTATCACATTCATAGAATGCAACAGCGCCAAGCGTAGTTACACTGTCAGGGATGACAATATCAGCCAAAGCGGTACATCCGCTAAACGCATTGCTCCCGATAGAAACAACACCCTCTGGAATATTTATATCCGTAAGAACCGAACATGTATCGAACGCATTGTAACCGATAGTCGTTACCTTGGCACCGATATGTACGCTTTCAAGCGAAGTACACCACCAGAATGCACGGTTTCCAATAGAGGTCACGCTATCAGCTATGATCACGCTCGTCAAATTTTCACAATTATAGAACGCGCGGTCACCGATATCGGTCACGCCGTCAGATATGATAACGGCAATGATATCGTTTCGATGATCATACCACGGAGCAGCCTCGGACCATGACCAATCCGGCATAGAGCCTGTTCCTTGTATTACAAAATCACCGCTGTCATAGAGAGCCCATGAAAGAGCAACACCAAAAGAACCGGAGTCTACTACGGTTCCGGTTGCTGCGGTACTTAATACCTCAGATTCATCGGTTGCAGAGGTTTGAGCTGGCTCATTTATAACCACTCCGCTGTCTGCGGCAAAGACTGCCCCCTGCGGTAAAAGCATTGCCGCCGCCAACAACAAGCTAAGAGCGCTTTGTGATAATTTTTTCATTACTGCCTCCTGATGTATAAAAAAGTGTAAGCTATGCAAAATTCCCGCGTAAAAAGCAAAATATCATAATGCAGATACGCAATTTTTGTGTATCACAGCAGATACAATAATCCAATTATAATTATACCATAAAATAAAAATAAAATCAATACTTTTTTTACAATTCGTATATTATATATAAAAAATCTTTGAACGAGGTCTAAGCAAACAATTTCGACATGAGCAAGTTAAACAAGCCGCCATGCATATCACAGCGGCTTGTTTCGTTTCAAGCTCAATCTATTCACACGCTTCTCGGCAATGTCGTCGCAATATCTTCCATAAAAGATGCCTCATCATAACGCTGTACCGCAGTAGTATGATGTGTGGTGTCGTAATCGACTATAGATACTGATGCATTTCGTACCCACCCAAGCTCCTGCATCTTTTCAATCGGGGCTTTGCACCATTCGCATGCCAACGCCCGTATAGGCGTTGCGTGTATTGCAAGAAGCACGGTTTTACCGACATTTTCTTCTGCTATTCGCCACACCTCGGAGCAAATACGCTCTGATAAAGCCTTGACGCTTTCGCCGTTATCGGGGCAGGAATTTCCTATATCGAGTCTCCATACACCAAACGTCTCACCGTATTTTTCAAGCAACTCACTAAAAAGCAGATTTTCCCAATCTCCGGCAAATATCTCACGTAGTCTTCGGCATGGGGTCACTTCAATCCCATGCTGCGCTGCAATTATTCTCCCCGTCTCGTAAGCGCGCGAAAGATCGCTCGAGTACGCGACATCAATATGGGTATCCTTTAAATACTCCGCAGTTCTCGCCGCCTGCTCCCTGCCTTTATCTGTAAGCGGCCCGTCCGTATGACCGTAAAAGCGTCTTTCAAGATTGCCGCGGCTCTCACCGTGACGGACAAATATCATTCGTGTCATTGTAATCCCTTCTTTTTGCTTTGATACTATTATTTTATCACAACGCCATTTGCTTGTCAAGAAAATATGATTATTAAATTTGAGTTTATAGGGGAGTTTGCCGCTCCTAGCGATGGTGCTCCTCGCGGTGCCTCGCACCGCCTTCCGATATGCAGAGGGGAACCAATTGCTCTCAAACGCCGATCCATAGGTTCCCCTCTGCACTTCCCTCCTTGGCTCGGCTAACTCGGCTTGTTGTTATTATATTATATGATTTCGTGTAGCCGAGCAGCCGAGGCGAGCGGGGGGGTGCAGGGGGTGGATTGTATCGGCGTTTGAGAGCAAAGCAGCCCCCTGCAAATACGGCAGGCGGGGCAAAGCGCCGCGGGGGGGGTACAAAAATCGAAGCATCAAACTCCCCGATAAACAATAATTTACAAAAACAATCGGAGCTGAAAATTCAGCTCCGATTAGTTTTTAGATGTCGATAACAACCATCGAGTGAAGCTCGACTTTGTCAACCGCCGCAATCACCTTGCCGTTTTCGTACTTGTACGAGATATCGGTCTCGGTAATCTTAGCATCCTTGCAGTCAACGCGATATACGCGCTTCGGCTGCGCGGGAACATTTGCAGTAAGCTCAATACCGTAAACGGGTACTACATCCTGAATAACTTCAATGCCGGCACCGCGTATGGAAGTATGTGCGAAAAGAAGGTGCGCCACATAGCGATTTTCCTCCGCCTGGTATGTATATGTAACAACACCGCGGTCGGGAAGATTTACATATACCGAGCGTTCGGCGCCAACAAGCGCTTCAATCATGTGATGGATAAGCTCTTTGACGTGGTATTCACCCATTTTAGCATAGTCAGTGAAGATATTCCACGCTATATAGCCGGTGTTTGCAGTAAGCACCGCCGCAGGATGATCTGCACCGGGATTGTTCGGAGTATGCTTATGCGAGCAGAAATGCTCTGCGGTACGGTTAAAGTAGGATTCCTCCATAAGTGCTTCAACAGTTCCGTTATTTACTGTAATTTCGTATGCCTGCTGATACATGACATAAGGAGTGCGTCCGTTTACAGCTTCGTATTCGGGAATCATATAGTTGGGTATGAATTCGTTCTTGCCGTTGTACGCAACACCAAGATCAAGCGCGAATACGTCCTCATCCTTCTTAAGTCCTGACTGACCGGAGCAAAGCACCTTACCGCCGCCTGCGATATATGCTTTAATCTTATCTGCCATAGCATCATCAAGACGAATGAAATCAGGAAGAATAACAAGCTTGTATGCCGACATATCCTCATACTTGTCGATGATATCATAAAGATATTTGCCCTCAAGAAGAGCTCTGGATATACCGGTGTCTGCTGTTTTAGCCTGCGAGCATTTTTCGTTCATAGCCTCGCAGCTGAGAATAGCAACATCGGCAATGTGCTTCACATTACGCACATACGGTTCCTTGACCTCAACCTCGGCATATGCCTTACCGATCAAGTTATATGTAGACATGTTCATCTCGCCGTTCGGATGAAGCTGGTCACCGATCGAGCACTTTGCGCCCTGCGCAAGAGAGAGCGATGTCTCATAGCGAAGCGCGTTCGGATGCTTGAATCCACCAAATTCGCCCCACGATTCATGGAATTTACCGGTCATACCGAGATATTCCTTGCCGAGTATACGGTTGTACGCCGCAGACATCGGGAAGTGGTCATATCCCCATCCGCCGGTTGGAAGGCTCTCAAGCTCGAGATGAGTCTGGAATGAGGCATGGTCGCGGCGTCCGGGAGTGTTAAAGCCGTTATGGAAAATAGTCGTATCGGGATTGTACTTACGTACAGCCTCTTCGCAGCGGCGTGCATACTTTTCGTAAACTATATCTGCATGCTTTTTCATATCATCAGGATTCATGGGGTCAAGACCAAGCTCACGCATGGATTTGAGACAGCAGTTACAGTAGCACGTCTTCGGATAAGCAATATCAAGGAAGATACCGCTGGGGTTGTACATCCGCATGACCTCTTCGATCTGCTGTGCAAGATATTCGAGATAGGGGGTGTTGAAGCACATACGATGCCATCCGGCACGAGTAGCAAAATTGTATCCTTCGTCGTGTGCAGTCTTATTGATATGATGAGGATTTTCAAAGCAATACACCTCATCCCATCCTGCGGAAAGATATACGGGAGCATTCACCCCAATCTCTGCACAAGCGTCAAGCTGTGCCTTCAGAAGGTCAAATTTAAGCTTCGGATGCATAGGGGTTTTTTTGCCTGGGTAGTAGCCCCAACCGTGGTGACACTTTGCGAAAATTGTGATCGAATCCGCATGTGCTGCCTTGATAGCCTCCTGGAACTGCTTTTTGTCAAACTTATCACCAACAGAGGGAACATCCGGAGAAGTATGGAAATCGAGATGTACCTGACGGTATCTTAATGGCTTCATAAATATTGTCTCCTTTATTATTTTTGCCCATTCTCGAGCTGTTGTTATAATGATACATTAAGAGCGAAAAAAAGTCAAGAGATTTTCAAGAAATTTTCCAAGAAATATTGTTGTCTAAACTACATATTTCATCATTTTTTGTGTGTTCTCCATCGCCCTGCATGTAAGGCTTCATTAATCTCACCAACTATCAAAATTTTATCTTCGTGCATACACTGTCAATGCCCCCGCAAAATCAGCGCTGCACACAGAAATGGAGGAGAAATCTATGGAACAAAACCCAAGCGTTGGTTACCTCATCGTCAACGTTTCTACAGCAAGAGGCGCAATTCCGCTCTCAGATGCTGCTGTCACGGTACTATATGAGGAAGAAAATAACAGCTCGATATTCACCGTCCTCAAAACCGATATGAGCGGCAAGACAGATAAAATTGAGCTTCCCGCCCCGGAACGCGCCCTCTCAACCGCTCCGGGCAATCTTAAGCCATACGCCACATACACGCTGCAAATTGACAAAGAAGGGTACTACACCGTCACCAACACCGGTGTCCCGATATTCGCCGGAATCACCTCAATACAACCCATCGAGATGATTCCACTCGCAGAATATAATCCTGAAACAACATATCCGCGTTATGGGCTTGATTTTACCGAAAATACCGATCCCAATCTGTAAATTATTGTTTGTCGTGGAGTTTCCTCCTTCGAATATCGCAACTCTCACGCGGCGCTCCGCCCCGCCTGCCGATTTGCAGAGGGAAACCATTTGCGCTCAAACGCCGCTCCAAAGGTTCCCCTCTGCACTCCCCTCCTTGGCTCGGCTGAGCCGAGCCGGGTGGGGATGGAGGGTGAGGGCGGAGCGGCGTTTGAGCGCAGCGCCTCCCCAAGTCGGAGGCCAAGCGGGCTTAGGAAGACAATTAG
>JAZRAB010000052.1:0-11355 GCA_045634345.1 Candidatus Flemingiibacterium sp.
GGCTTTGCACCAAAAAGAGTTCTGCCGGTGATTACCAAATCCTTACGTTTTTCAAAGAGCGTCTTTTCAATGAGAAAATATTCCTGCTCCGCACCGACAGTGCTCACAACTTTTTTAGTATGATTTCCAAACAGTCGAAGCACTCGTATTGCCTGACGGCTGACCGCTTCCATTGAACGTAAGAGCGGCGTCTTTTTGTCAAGTGCCTCTCCGCCGAATGAACAGAACGCCGTCGGTATGCAGAGCGTGTTGTCCTTAATGAACGCATACGATGTCGGGTCCCATGCGGTATATCCGCGCGCTTCAAAGGTCGCACGCAGACCGCCCGAAGGGAAAGAAGAAGCATCCGGCTCACCCTTTACAAGCTCTTTGCCGGAGAACTCCATAATTACATCGCAATTGCTGACGGGCGTAATAAAGCTGTCATGCTTCTCAGCGGTGATACCCGTCATCGGCTGGAACCAATGTGTGAAATGAGTCGCGCCCTTTTCAATAGCCCAGTCCTTCATCGCATTTGCAACGACGTTAGCAAGGCTTATGTCAAGCTCTTTTCCGTCCTCTATTGTTTTTATAAGCGACTTGTATGTTTCCTTTGGAAGCTTTTCGCGCATTACGGCATCATTAAATACCATACTCGCAAAAATATCCTTAATATTGCTCATTGCCTATCTCCTTGGAAGTATATGTTATTGCTATTTATCTTATAGCATGATCTGATCGTTCACAGAAAGTCTGAAGCGCAGTCCGAGCTTGGCTGCGGCACTGCAGCAAAGCTTCATGCGTCCGAGAAATATTTCAAAATAATCCATCACAGAACAAAAATCCGTGTCGATAACAAGCTTAAGCTCGATCTCCTTTTTGTCTGTACGGATATCAAGGTCCGCACGCTTCACCGAATAATTTACTCTGTCGTGAATATCAAATGAAGCAAGATCTGCATTACGCACGCGCGACTCGCGCACGTCCGTCTTATCGGCTATTATAAGTGCCGCTGAAATCGCATTTCCTGCGACGGCAGTTGATTCATCGTGATTTCCGATAGCGTTTATAATCACTGCAATATCGGAAGGATCCGCACCCATGTTATCAAGTATACGAAACGCCATTACAGCGCCACTCTGCGCGTGCTCCTCACGGTTTACGATATTTCCGATATCGTGAAGATATCCCGCAATCGCAGCAAGCTCCGCTTCCCTTTCGGAATATCCGAGCTCAAGCAGAATCCGCTTTGCTGTATTTGACACCTTGCCAACATGTACAAAGCTGTGTTCGGTATACCCAAGCGAATGTAGCACTTGATCCGCATTTTCTATATACGTTCGTATGGTGTCACTCTGCCTTATCTGTTCTATTGTTATCATTGATTACTCCAAATCAGAAATTTTTACCGTTCCAACCCCAATTTTCAAACTCACTGTATGTCACGTAAACCGAATCGTGGGAAATGCCAAGAAGCTTATCGCAAATATCGCAGAGAACACCCGTCATACGAGAATAGTCCTCCGATTTTGCGTGTCCGAGAATACGCACATCGATGAATGCCCGCGGCTTTGTATTATCGCCGGCAAACCACAGCTTTTGTCCGTCCTCAACGCATACCATAAGATATGTCTCGGTCTTTCCGGGGATCGCTTCAATCGCTTTGCCAAGCGCTGCCTTAAACTCGTTTGCTTTTTGTTCTGTGAGGTTGACACTCACCTTTGCATTAATGTATGGCATATTATTACTCCTTTTAATTATCAGTCGAGGAAACCTTTACCAAACTGCTTGATCTGCTCAAGCATGTGTCCGATGTTTCCCTCTCCCGCAAATTTATTCATATCAAAAAAATCGTACTTAAGCTCGAGCCATTCGAGCGGATGTGCCTCCTCGGTAAGTGTTACCTCTGATTTTATGCGTCCGCACCAAACCTCTACATAACAGTCTTGATTATAATATGTAAAATCCATCAGATGCCGAAGCTTTATATCACCGCGCCCAATGCCGGTCTCCTCATATAGCTCACGGTATGCGGCATCCTCGCCGCTCTCACCCACTTCAATATGACCGCCGACAAGATTGTAAAGTCCCTTGTACGGATCTCTTGTGCGCTTGCACATAAGTATCCTCTCTTTGTCGGTACTGTAGACCATGATACAGTTATATCCGGTCATATGGCTTTAATATTGTTACTGTTAAAGTAACCGGTCTGCACCTGGGTATATTTTTTAAGTATGACCAGCGTCAAATAGCTGCAGATGAAATCCTCGGTGGAAAAATGCCCTGCTTCAAAAAGATTGAGTCCGACTGCATCGGCATCCTCCATTATGTTGTATGAAAGCTGTCCCGTCAAGTAACTGTCAGCGCCGGCAGCCTTTGCCGCCTTGACAAAATCCTTTCCGTCTCCACCGCAGATTGCCACGCGGTGAACAGCACCGCTTGATTTGGCAAACAGCACGCGCTCGGCAGAAAGCGTCTTTTTGACAAATGCTGCAAAATCAGCGCACGACTGCACACTTGGAAGCATACCGATACGCCCTATCGCCTCGTCGTCCGCCTCAAGCAGCTCGACATCCGTAAGTCCGAGAAGATTCGCAAAAACATCGTTGAGTCCGCCTGGTGCCGCATCAAGGCGCGTATGGAACGACATAACAGAAATTTTATTTTTTAGCAGCTTCATCACCCTGCGCCCTACCGGATCGGCGTAGCTAACGCTTTTCAGTGGATGAAATATCATCGGATGGTGAGAAACGATCACATCGTAGTTATGCGCAATTGCGTAATTTATTGCCTCGTCGGTCACGTCAAGCGTACAAAGCACACGAACGACCTCACGGTCGGGATCATCCGCAAGCATAAGCCCGTCATTATCCCACTCGCATGAATATGACGTGGGATATTTTAAATTCAGGAACTCATAAAGCTCACATACTCTCGGCATATTATTTTACCTCGTCAAGTATTTTATTAATCTCATAAAGGAGTGTTTTGTCTCTCATCTGCTCCTCCGAACCATCGCATGAGCCGGCACGTCCCGATACACGCTGCTCCGCCGCCTTTCTTTGTGCGGTCAGCCACAGTATATCAACCTCGGTCGGGACGGTTTTCGCACGCTCAAGATTTATTCGCCCAAGCTTATATTCATAATCCTCAAGCGTGGTATTGTCACCCGTATATTCAGCCGAAAGTATCTGATAGTACTTTCCGCCGTCCTGCACTACTATTTCTTCTGCGATAGAAAAACCGCTCTCGCATAAATAGCGTCTAAGCACATCCTGCATCGACTGCGGCGCAAGGATAAGCCTGCAACGCGACTTTTTCGGATACTCCGATGCCGCAAGAATTGACATTATCATCTCGCCGCCCATACCGGCTATAACGATATTGTCGGGAGCAAAATCCTCAATACCGTCGAGCCCGGCACAGCATTTGACATTTATTTTTCCGTGAAGTCCCCACTGATATATATTAACGCGCGCACGCTGGCACGGACCCTCGTTTATATCGGACGCAAGCGCACGCGGATGCCCGTTTTGCACGAGCCATATGGGCAGTTGAGCGTGGTCAGTGCCAATATCGGCAACCGTTCCCTTTCCAACTAACGATGCTACAGCGGCAAGTCTTGGGCTGAGTTTTATTACATGCATAATGAAAATTTATACAAATCGGGGCCAAAGGGGCCGATTTGCTTTTTTACTTGGTTTCGAGAAACTCGTTGATTTTCGCAACAAGCTCGTCCGCATTTGTACCGTGAACCTCGCATGCCATTTCGATTGTCTCACCGCGCGCGGAGGGACAGCCGAGGCAGTGCATACCTATCTCAAGGAAGAACTGTGCAGTCTCACGGTCAAAATCAAGAACCTCACCTATAATAGAATCTTTAGTTACTTTCATTTTATATATCTCCTTATTAAAAACATTATTACATAATTATTATACCCCTTTAATTTGCATTTGTCAATTACATTCGAAAAAAAAGCATTCAGTTCCCGAACATTTTAGCTTTTTTTGATTTAACTTGACATTTATTTCAAATAAGTATATAATAATTGTAATCATAAATGTATGATTATTAAAATTATAATGGAGGGTTAATGTATGAAAATAGTTAATTCAAGTATCATCTACGACAATCCGCTTCCACAGCTTCGCTCAAGACACGGCTACTTCCCCTTTTTGTGCGAACGAAAAGATGGGGTTATCGCAGCTGTTTACGCAGTTGGCGAAGCATTTGAAAGTGTTGACGGCACCAGCTGTATTTCTTTCAGCTATGACGGCGGAAACACCTGGAGCGCCCCCAAGCCTATGTTCGATAAAAGCGCATATAATAGACCGCTGACGGACTATGTAAAAGCAGCTCTTCTCCCGGACGGCAGACTCATGGCAATGGGCTACGCATATTACCGCGACAATCCGGATTTGCCGATAGGCAACCCCGAAAACGGCGGTACACTTAGCGACCTTGTATTTTATTCAATCTCCGAAGACGGTGGTGAAACATGGGGCAAAATGATCCCGATAGAATGTGCGTGGGGTCCTCACGTTGAGGCATCCGCACCGGTATATGTACTTAAGGACGGCGGATTGATAACACCTATCACCGGATTCCCGGATTGGGATGGCAAAATGACCGAAGATCTGTGCGGCAGAGCTCTTATAAGTCATGATGGCGGTGCTACATGGAACGACGATACAGTCTGCATGAAGTTTGATGATGAAATCACCTGCTATGAACAGCGCATGTGTCAGCTTGATTCCGGTGCCATTGTCTGCATAGGATGGAATGAAAATGTAGTTACCGGCGAGCGCCTTGACAACCACTATACAATTTCCTATGACGGCGGAAAGACATTCTCAAAACCGATATCTACCGGCATCCGCGGACAGGCGTCCTCGGTATGCGCGCTCGGTGGCGAGAAGCTGCTTGCGCTTCACGCAGTACGCCGCGACACAGACCGTCCCGGTATCTATGGCTGCATTGTCGATTTGTCAGACGGAAAGTGGAATATCGTTGAAAAAACGCTTTTGTGGGAACCCTCCACACCCATGCAGAAGGATACCAAGATGGCAGAAATTTTCTCGTTCCTCAAATTCGGACAGCCGGGCGCAATAAAGCTCGCCGACGGCGATATAATGATGTCGCATTGGTATGCCGAAAACGGCCAGTATAAAACCGTGGCATCCCGCATCAAGCTTTAATAATCAATTAATATCTTTAGAAGGAGCCAATAGCTGTGGATTGCCTTTTCTGTAAAATAATCGCGGGCGAGATCCCCTCAAAAAAAGCATATGAGGACGAGCACATTTTAGCTTTTCACGATATCGCCCCCCAAGCTCCCGTGCATATTCTTGTGATTCCCAAGCTGCACATTCCGTCTGCCAACGGAGTTAGTGCCGAAAACTCTGCGGTTGTGACGAAGATATTCGAAGCCATTCCGAAGATTGCAAGTGAAGCCGGACTCACAAACGGTTACCGCGTTATCACCAACTGCGGCGACGACGCCTGCCAGACTGTGAAGCATCTCCATTTTCACATCATGGGCGGCAAGAAGCTGCCGGAGAATATGGGCTAAACCATGTATAGAGAAAATCCTTCCGCTGGAGTAACTTCAGCGGCAGGATTGTTTTTTTATTTATTCTATTACAGATTCGGTCGCACTGTCACCGCTCGGTGCGCCCCATTCAAGGACCGCACCTGCGGTAAGGGTGTCAATCTTTGTTCCTCCGTAGACTCCACTAAACAACCACGATGTATCAATGCTGCACGAGGTTTCCACGGCGTCAAGTTGGCAAGTATACGTCGCAAACGGAATAAATATGCGCTCACTCTCCTCGTGAACAATTGCACCCGTAGAGAAGGTAAACACCTCATCGTTCACGATAAGCTTGCCTCCGTCCACTCTGGCACCGCAATTCACATCGTAGCACTCAAGTCCGACCTGCAGATCAACCGTCACGCTGCTGTCCATATTTCTTTGGAAGTGGTAGTTTACTACAAGCTGTATTTTGTCGCTCTGCTTTGAAACAAGACTTCCCGCAGTGGGATCACCTGCAAGGAAAGCTTCACCAAGCTTTATTGTTTCAACCTTTACTTCCGGAACCGGCAGAGGGTCAGTGTCGGCAGAGCTGTCGCTATCCTCATCTGTTACATCCGACGCATCTGTCTCTGTATCTTCCGGTATAAATATCGGATCGGGATCAATGATTATATCGCTCGGATAATCCGGACGTGTTGTATCAGCTTCCGTGGTATCCTCGGGTATCGGATCAACCGGAGTCGGTGTTGTATCCTCATCTGTATTTCCCTCTGTTGGCACAGATACGCGGCTGTCATCAGGTGTTGTGTCGTTATCGTTTTTTGCATCTTCCACGCCACATCCAACAAGCAAAAGGCAGATAAGGAGGCATAAAACAGCGAGATATCTGAATTGTTTCGACATAATTAATACCTTTCCATATAACACTCTTTAACAAAGAAAATATCGATGGTATCAGTCTATCAAATCATTATTTTTTGCGTATGAATAAAATGTAAAATAATATCGATTCACCGCATTTCCAAAACACATCACCGCATTGAGCTATCAGCCGATACTTGCTTCACAGTCGTCGTTATTGATTCGTGTAAGAACGAGACGCCAATAGGTATACTTAAGCTCGAACACATCAAAATATTCGCGGTGCTCCCACTCGTTACGGCTTGCGAAATCGTCAATGCGATCCCACAGAGAGGTGGGTTCAACACCGTTCGATATTTCGATGAATACATTCATAAGAAGAATCGAAAGCTCGGTGTGGAACTTAAGATACTTCCACGAAACTGCCTCAACTCCGTCACAGCTATTTATATGCTCGTCAATAACCGAAGCAAATGCCTTTGCACGCTCGATTCCCTTTTCATACGTCGGAATGTTTTCGGGAACGAACGGCTTTTCGAGTCGTGTCACCTCGGGCAGGCTGTATGTGGAAAGATCCTGCAGATAATCACGTACAAGCTTATAGTCCTCGCCGTATTCGGCACGGATAACGTAGTCGCACACCTCATCAAAGTCACAGTCACGGTTCCAGAGCGTGCGAGCCATCACGTTCATACCAAGTGATGTCGGAGCAAATACACGCTGTCCCTGACAGCTTACAAGACCGTTCAGGTTAAGATCACGGTAATTCTGTATGTCCTTATGGATAACACGTGATCTGTCAATACCGCCAAGATCCTTGTAGCAGTCCCACATATAGTAGTAATCGAATACTGCACTGTCGCCGTTATAAAATGTACGCCATTCACGGTAGTAAGCCAGCAATTCCTCAACACTTTCAGGAAATTCGAGCTTATTGAGATTAAATTCTCTCATTACGCTGTCACTGCTGGTCGGGAATGGACGGGTATATGTACGGCTGATTGGACAGAAGAAAACGCAGGCACGGTCCTCATACTCAAACCTATACTTCTCCGGTGGCCAAAGCGTATCCGAATACATAAAGAACGAGATCTTCGTAGGAATCCCCTCTGCCTCAAGACGAGCGCTTATTTCGTTCATTATCATTACGAGGAAATCGGACGGACGTGTGTCGCGGCAAAGCTCACATTCACACATGCTGTTCTCTCCGTCAGCAAATGCGAATGTAACATAGTCTATGGTCGGATTATTTCTGCAGTAATCAACAAAATAGTCAACGATCGTCTGGCGCACCTCGGGATTACCGTAGCAAAGCTGAACTACCATCGGAACATACGCATATCTGCCTTCAGTCAGAATCTCACGCTTTCCGTCAACAAGAGCCAAATACTTCTCAATACCCTTCGGAATTGATTCGGGCGCAACAGGCTCCCATCCGTATGAGGTTGTGCCAAAAGGCTCACAGGTCCATCCGTGTCCGACCTTATAATAAATGAGGCTGCGCTTTTCGATCTCACGTTCGAGCATGCGTACCATGCCATTAACATCCTCAGGAGTAAGAGGCTCACCCTTGAGGTAACGGTTTGAGAACTCGTATCCCTTGTGTGCATACCAGCGCTGGAAGAATATCAGTGGCGTAAAGAACTGCGTATAGTATCCGTTCATACCAACCTTCGGCAGCCAATCTACCATCGCTTCAATCGAATCATACATAACACTGCCTTCGATGCATACAGCGCGGTGACGGTAAGACGGCTTTTCATTGACAAGCACGTCTTTTTCAGGAATACATTCCGGTGCCTTTTCGCCGTTCTTGCCGGGACGGATGAACGTATATCCAAGCTCGGTCAGATAGCGGTAAGTGGCAATAAGCACACTTCTTGCATTAACGCCGGTAATAACGCCGCTGCGATTCTTAACATCAATGAGAATAGCGTCATCGAGAGCCGGATCTGCAACCTCCTGAAGCTCACTTCTGAGTCCGATTCCGATGAGGATAACTCCGTCCTCCTCACACTTGCCGTCACCGAGAATTATCATCTCGTCCGTTGCCTGCGACAGATATTTTTTAAGCTCCTGTCCGGCAAAGCAAAGAGTAGCACACTCCTTGGCATTCACGCCCTCTGTAACAACTTTAATTTTCCACATGATAAAACCTCCTAAAATAGTTTATATGGTAATTATATTATAACATATAATCGCCTGCATGGCAATGCTGTATATGGACACATTTTTTCAAAACAGTCTAAAATCAACATCTTTTCTGTTGACATTCGGAAGAATACATGCTAAAATCAAGATACTAAACACATCTGCAAAGTTGAGGTAAAGCATATGCAGAGCAAGAATCCAACAGCGCTTAAATATATGGTAAAAGTCGGGAATTTAAATATCCAGTTCTTCATGCACGAGGCCTTCGCGGAAGCTAAAGACGGGAATATTCCCACTCCACACAATCATCACAACTGCGAATTAAGATATGTTGAAAGCGGTTCTTCACGTGCGGAAGTTGACAACACTGCATTCACATTGAATGCAGGAGATTTCGTGTTGATTCCCTCAATGTCATATCATAATATGAGCACCGGCAACAGCACCGATGCAACTGTGATCGCAGGACTGCGTTTTTCACTCGAATCACCCACCACAGAGAAAAAGCAGGAAGTACACGCATATAACGCCGCCAAAAAGCTGTTCTCATCGCCACGAAAACTACACGATGAAAACGGCAGTATTTTAACATTTTTAAATTCTATATCAAATGAGATCGAAAACAAAAAACTCGGGTATATAACAGCCATACAAAGCTATTCCGCCCTGGTTTTCACAGAGATCTTCCGCCTTTTGGATGAGGAATTTACTGTATTATTTCCAGCAGATGAGCTTGCACTTAACGGCAAGGACTATTTAAAGATAGAGCAATTTTTCAATAATAATTATTCACGCTCTGAAATGACGGCAGCTGAATGCGCTGAAAAATTAAACATCTCGCGGCGTCAGCTTGATCGAATCATGCATAAAATGTACGGTATGTCTTTTTCGGAAAATTTAAAAGATACACGACTCAAAAAAGCCGTGTATCTAATGAAACATTCAGATGAAACTGTTATAAGCATAAGCAAGAAATGCGGTTTTGCCTCATACTCCGCTTTCTATTCGAGCTTTAAGCAAAAATATCAAATCTCTCCGTCAGATTTTCGAAATAATCTGCCATAATTCAAGAAAACAGTTTGGCATAAATCGCCTTCATCTGATCGCGGTTGATAACATATGGACTGTTAGCATAATTCCCCGCCCCCGATACATTATCAAGATAGAGCTCTATTTCACCGTCAGTAAGCTTTACATCGACCGCGGACCACCTTTTAATATTTGACGCCACTGTCGCCGGCTCACCGCCAAGCTCACGGCAAAAATCCTCGATAAGGCGTTCACCCTCATCGACACGCGAATTATATGCAAAATATTCCTCCATAAACACACCGCACGCACGTCCATGCGGTATGCTATTGTAAAGCGTCAGGTTGTACCCGAGCGGATGATTGAAGCCTGTGCCCGTGGTGTTGATAGCGATACCGCCCGCGCATGCACCCTTTAAAAGAGAATATCGATACGGCTTCAGCTTTTCAAGCACATCTTCACTATTATCAATACCCGCAATATCACCAAGCGCCTCATAAATCTTTCGCGCACCGTCTAAAGCAAACATACGTGATATCTCTGTGGATTTCGGCGAGAGATATGACTCAACACAGTGGCAGAATGCGTCGAGCGCGGTTGAAACGGTATAGTCAAGTCCAAGCGATTCGGTATATTTCGGATCAAGCATCGCGTATTTCGGGTACGAATACGGGCTTTTAAATGTCTTTTTTACATTTTTTCCGTCGAGGGTCATAACCGAATACGGGTTGACCTCGCTTCCTGTTCCCGCAGTTGTCGGGATCGCTATTATCGGCAACGATGGAGCAAGGACAGCGCTGTAAATATCCAGCGGTGCTATATCGGGATTAGCAGCATACGCGGCTATCGCCTTTGCCGCGTCGAGCGGCGAGCCTCCGCCGATGGCAACGATGAACTCAGCCTCCATCGCTCTTGCTGCTTTTCCACCCTCATGGCAAATCGACACAAGCGGATTTTCGGTTATCTTATCATATACCTCATATCCGATATTAAGCGAATCCAGAGCAGTCGCAACATCATCAAGTGCACCGCATGCCCTCGCCGAATTTCTGCCGCTCACAATAAGACATCTCTTGCCAATCGCAATTTTTTCGGCATTATTTTTTATTACATTGTCTCCTGAAATTATCTCAGTCGGCATTTTAAAACTAAAGCTCATATTAATCACCTTGTCTTTGCGAAGCAAAGACTTCCTTACTTGTCGATATTTTTGTCGGTTTCGCCTGCGAAATTGGCGGCGAAGTCGGCAAAGACAAAAATTCGTTGCGTGAAAAATTCATTTTTCACGCTAACCTTCTCAAAATCAAATAAATCGGGAGATATCGCTTGCGATACCTCCCGTGTTATTATTGTCTTAATGCATTGCCTTCCATGTCAGATAGTACGAACCTATTGTCTTTGGAGGCTCTTCTTCATCACTCGGTGCTTCGGGAGTCGGATTTATCCAAAGCGCGATAGTCTCATCTTCCTCTGCTAATTCCCATTGATCGTCAATATAGTCAAGAATCTCTTCTTCAGTAGTACAGAGGAAAAGTCCTTCATAGAACTGCTCGCTGACTTCAAGAATATAATTGTACATGTCCATGTCAATCTCTTCAGGATCGATCTCAAACTGGAAGTAAGGTGAAAGCACAAGCTCTATGTTATGCTCCTTTGCGATATCCCAGTAATTTGCCGGTTCTCCCTCCGGAATATGAGCAATAAAGCAGTTTCCGGTATATTCGAGCTTCATGTTGTAATCATTGTTAAGCTTCTTAAGATTTCCCTCTTCATCAAGCTCATAATGTACGCCTTCAAT
>JAZRAB010000053.1:0-8798 GCA_045634345.1 Candidatus Flemingiibacterium sp.
AAGTCTTTGCCTTGCAAAGATATGGTATTTAATTATGAAAAAAACAGAACTTTTAAAGCGTATCGGCTCAGTAAGCCAAATCGGCGGCGTTAGAGACGTTATTCTCAACGACGGCAAAGCCAAGGGGGTACGTGCACTTGAAATTAACACCGGCAAGCTCCGCCTTACCGTACTTCCCGACAGATGCATGGACATCGCGCAGGCAGACTATTGCGGTCAATCATTCAGCTGGATATCGAAAACCGACATCACAGCTCCGCAGTACTACAACAAAGACGGTTTTGAATGGCTCCGCGGCTTCTACGGCGGTCTTGTGACCACCTGCGGACTCAAAAACATCGGTGGTCCTACAGATGAGCAGGGACTTCACGGACGTATCGCCAATACCCCGGCATCAAACGTAAGTATCTTTGCTGATTGGGTTGGCGATGAATACATAATAAAAGTCAGCGGCGAAATGCGCGAATCCGCTGTATTCGGAGAAAATCTGGTATTAAAGCGCACGATTACCACGAAATTATTCTCGGATGAATTTACACTCGAAGATACGGTAGTAAACGAGGGCTTCGCAGATGAAAAGTTCGTGCTTTGCTATCACTGCAACTTCGGTTATCCGCTTGTCACCGAGGGAGCGAAGATAATCGGCGTGCCCGAGGATATCGCGGACATCACCGCACCGATTCACGGTAAGGAAGAGGAGTGCATCGGCGTTGAGCACACCGGAGATGTTGCAACAGCCGGAATCGAAAATGACGAGATGGGTGTGTATATCACATACGATCGCAGCACAATGCCGGAATTTCTCGTATGGAAGATGCTCGGCGAGAGCGAATACACAGTCGGGCTTGAACCGAGAACGACCAACTGCGGTGGCGCTGATCTTGAAAAAAACAATGCCTACACCGTTATCAAGCCGTTTGAAGAATACAAGACACATCTTAAGTTCAGCGTAAAAATGAAATAAAAACTACGGGATGCCATAAGGCATCCCGTAAATCTTTTCAAGTTTATATTTGAAAATAGCAATAGTTCATCGCTCCAGACAATTGTACACTTACCTAGTATAAATCACTTATCCGATTGATGTGTACTTGTGTCGCAGACACATTTGCCGCCGCACTGCTTTGAGTGCGGACAACCGATGCAGTGAGCACCATTCTTTTTAGATCTATAAACATAGAATACAGCGCCGCCGATGATGCAGAGAATAATTGCTATAATTATGTAATTTATCATAAGCACCCTATATTAAATAAGTATTGTTAAGCCTTCTTTGCGTTAAGTGTATAATTTTCCGCGAGCTTTTTGTCCGATCTTGCACAAAGCATAGCGAGTATCGCAATAAATACCAGAACTGCGATACCACCGCCGATAGCCGCAACTACGTTTAAAGTTGCAGGGGCTGTAATAAGCGTACCGATCGTATATACCAGATATGCGACAGAATAACCTACCCCAAGCTGTAAGCCGATACCTGCCCAAAGCCATTTTGCGCTCTTCATCTCGGCGTTCATAGCGCCGATTGCCGCAAAACAAGGAGGCGTAAAGAGATTAAACATCAGATAAGCAAGTGCCGCTACAGCTGTGATACCGAATGTGTCGGCGACCGCATTTCCCGCGCCCTCCATCATTTCAAGTGCGTCTGTGTCAATGAGATTAGAAATACCGTAGCAGACAGCAAGTGTACCGACTACGTTTTCTTTAGCAATAAATCCAGTAACCGCCGCTGCTGCCATCTGCCACGCCTTGATGCCGATAATTGGAATGAGCAGATATGCAATTGGGCCTGCTATTGTGGCAAGAATCGAGGTGCTCTCTGCGCCTTCCTCAACAAGTGCAAGGCTCCAGTCAAAGGACTGCATAACAAAGACTACAGCATTGCACAAAAGAATTATTGTTCCTGCTTTGACTATGTACGCCCAACCGCGTCCACACATGGATTTGAACGCTCTCCAAAGACTTGGAAGCTTATATTCGGGAAGCTCGATAATAAAGAACGATTTCTTATTATTATATCCTGTGATTTTATTAATAAGCAGCGCACCGATGAGAATAATAACGATACCTGCGAAATACATGAGTGTGCCCACCCACGAGGATTCAGGGAAAAATGCACCCGCAAAAAGAGCGATAACCGGAAGCTTTGCGCCGCAGGGCATAAACGGAGCAAGCATCGCAGTTGCTCTGCGCTCACGCTCGTTGCGGATAGTACGGCAAGCCATAACGCCGGGAATAGCGCATCCGGTACCGATAACGAACGGTATAACCGATTTACCGGAAAGACCGACCTTCTTGAAAATGGGGTCAAGCACTACCGAAACACGCGCCATATAGCCGCAATCCTCGAGAAGTGCGATGAGGAAATACATCACCATAACAAGCGGCAGGAAGCCAACGACCGCGCTCACGCCGCCGATAATTCCCTCGGTCAGAAGTGCGACAAGAAATTCATTTCCGCCCTCAAGCACACCTGCAACCCATTCCTTAAACATATCGATCAAGGTAACAAGTCCGGGAATACGCGCCCCCGACTCAAATTCATATCCCTCAGCGATCCACGCACCAAGCCACGCCTGAGATATCTGGAATACGAGGAACATAACAACAGCGAATATCGGAATACCAAGCCATCTGTTTGTAAGAACCGCATCAATTTTGTCTCCAATGTTCTTATCCTTGGTAAGAATCTTGCGAGTCTCAACATCCTTTACAAGCTTGTTTACAAACTCAAAGCGCTTGCGGTCAGCAACTTCAACAGCATGCTTGTCGGTAAGATTTACGTCTGACTGCACATATGGAGCTTTTTGTGCCCCTCCAGCCTGCGCCGTAGCTGTAGCAACAACCGCCTTTAGGCCGTCCGCAGATGTGGAAACAGTATTGACAACGGGACATCCGAGCTTTTCGGAAAGCGCCGCGACATCAATTTTTGTCTCTTTTTTTGCATTAATATCGCTTTTATTAAGCGCTACGACGACGGGAACGCCAAGCTCGAGTATCTGCGTTGTGAAGAAAAGGCTGCGGCTCAAATTCGTCGCATCAACGATGTTTATAATAACATCAGGATTTTCATTCTTTATGTACGAGCTTGTAATGCTCTCCTCACTCGTGAAAGGGGACATCGAGTAAGCACCGGGCAGATCGACCGCAATCAGCTGCTCATCTCCGGAGTAATATGTCTTTTTAATGGGATGTTCCTTCTTTTCCACAGTAACGCCCGCCCAGTTTCCGACCTTCTCGTTAGAACCGGTCAAGGCATTGTACATTGTGGTTTTACCGGAATTGGGATTGCCGGTCAATGCGATTCTCATATTGGTATCCTCCAAAAATTTATTTATCTTGATCCTTTCGGAATAAGTTGCCTCGTCGTCGGTTAGCACTCGCTAACTCTGCGGCGTGAAAATAACGACCCGCAGATCGTCCTTTTCATTTTTAGCTTCAAATAATTATTGCTTCAGCCAATTGGTTATCAATGCTGTATCGCCCATCCTTGATTGAGACTACACAAGCCCCTTTAAGATGTGAAACGACCGTAATCGGTTCGCCGCTGTAGCACCCAAGAGAAAACAAGAAAGCATTAAGCTCCTCGTCGTCGGTTTCTATTTCCTTGATGATGTATTCTTTACCTTCAATCGCATCAGTAAGATTCATGTGTATCACCGCTATTCTTCGTTAATCATGTTGAAGACTCCGATTAGCATAGGCTAACCGACCTCCCCAAAAATGAGTTAGCCACCACTAACCTACATAATTATAACACGCATTTAGCTGTTTGTCAATGACTTTTCCAAATATTTTTTCAATATTTGGATAATCCATTTTTTGAATAAATATTTTCTATTTAAAAAATATCAGATTGTGTTAATTATATAATTTGGGCGCTTTCTCTTGCTAAATCGCTGCAAGTGTGCTATAATGTATTTAATAGTAAATTCTTCAAAATACGCCGCATTGCGGCTATAAAATAAGGATGTGATGATTTGAAGGTCATACTTGAAAACCTTACCAAAAAATTCCTCTCTCGAAACAAAAAAATCTCTGCTGATGTTATAGCGGTGAACAACTTTACATTTGAGATTCCGGACGGCTCACTTGTCGGACTTCTCGGCCCCTCCGGATGCGGAAAGAGTACCACGCTCAATCTTATCAGCGGTCTTCTTAAACCGACAGACGGACGTATCCTTTTCGGTGATGACGACGTCACCGAGCTACCGCCCGAAAAACGCGGTGTCGGACTGGTATTCCAGAACTATGCCCTTTATCCGCATCTTACAGTGATGCAGAACATAATCTTTCCGCTTCAAAACCTCAAGGGAAAGGATAAACTAACCAAGGCTGAAATGCAGGCAAAAGCGCTTGAAATAGCAAAGCTTGTGCAGATTGATTCGCTCATGGACCGCAAACCGAGCGAGCTTTCGGGCGGTCAGCAGCAGCGTGTTGCCATAGCGCGCGCACTCGTCAAGATGCCGCGTGTGCTCTTACTTGACGAACCGCTCTCAAATCTTGATGCACGCCTGCGTCTTCAGACTCGTGAGGAGATCAAACGCATCCAACGTGAGACCGGTATAACCACCGTCTTTGTCACACACGACCAAGAGGAAGCGATGAGCATTTCCGATCTTATTGTGGTAATGAAGGACGGTATTGTTCAGCAGATCGGCAAGCCGCAGGATGTTTACGATGAACCGGTAAATCTGTTTGTCGCCAAATTTCTCGGCACGCCGCCGATAAATGTTTTCAACGCCTCTGTAAAGGGTGGAAAGCTGTATATTGGTGAGGACTGCGTTCTTGACGTTCCCGGAGTCGCTGAACGAGAGGTATACGCGGCTATTCGCCCCGAAGGATTTGTGCTGAGTGACAGCGGCGCGCTCGAATGCAAGCTTAGCGCTGTTGAGGTCATGGGACGTGATATCAGTATTGTCTCGTCAAATAAAAACTGTCATGCACAGGCAATACGTTCAATCATCAGCGCGGAAAACACCCCTGCTGTCGGTACTGATACCGTGAAATTTGAATTAAAGCCAAGCAAGGTGTTCATCTTCGACAAAGCGACCGAAGATCGTATTAAATTTTAAGGGGTCAGCGTATGGAAAATAAAAATTTCAAAGCGTGGCTTTACCTTCTGCCGGCGATATTGTTTCTGGGCGTTTTTATGGTATATCCGCTTATTGATGTTTTCATTTATTCATTTGAGGAAGGATTTAATTCCTCATCTCAAACTTATTCGGGCGTAGGCTTTTACAATTATTCCTATATTCTGCATGATCCGTATTTTCTGCAGGCACTAAAAAACACGTTCATTTTAGTTATGATCACAGTTCCCCTTTCGACAGGACTTTCTCTGCTTATCTCCGTCGGACTGTCCTCGATAAAATGGTTGCGCAATCTCTTTCAGACGGTCTTCTTTTTGCCGTATGTAACCAACACCCTCGCTGTCGGTCTTGTATTTATGATACTTTTTAAGCCGACCGCATATTCGGAGGGGCTCGTCAACCTCGTGATAAACTTCTTTGGCGGCAGCTCGGTTGACTTTATTGAAGGGCCGTATTGGGCAAAAATGTTCGTACTTTGCCTATACACCGTCTGGGTAGTTATGCCGTTTAAGATACTGATACTCACAAGCGCGCTCGCATCGGTAAACAAAACCTACTACGACGCCGCGAGGGTTGACGGCACATCGCGCGGACGAATCTTCATAAAGATTACTCTGCCGATGATTTCTCCCATGCTGTTCTATCTTGTAATAACCGGCTTTATCGGCGCTTTCAAAGCGTACAGCGATGCTGTAGCGTTATTCGGCACCGAGCTGAATGTTGCCGAGATGAATACTATCGTCGGATATGTTTATGATATGCTTTACGGCGAGGGCGGCGGATTCCCCTCATACGCATCCGCAGCGGCAATCGTACTCTTTGCAATCGTCCTTACAATAACGTGCATAAATCTGCTTATCAGCAAAAAGCACGTTCACTATTAATGCGAGGTGTGATATGACGAATATTAATAAAAACAAAAATCACACCGGTTCAGCGAGTATCGGAAAGATAATTATATATGCCCTGCTCGCCATATGGGCACTGGTCGTTCTCTTCCCTTTTTATTGGATGATACTGACCAGCGTAAAAAGCTATGCCTCGTACAGCAGCGAGTATATCCCAAAATTCATCACGCTTTCCCCGACTATCGAAAACTATATCAAAGCCTTCACAAGCGTACCGCTTGCACAGTATTTTCTCAACACGGTGATATTTACTGTTGCAACGACCGCAATAATGCTTATCGTTATAATACCGGCGGCATTTGCGTTCGCGCGGCTTGAATTTAGAGGAAAAAATCTCGTTTTCACCCTGTTTCTCACACTTATGATGATTCCAAGCGAGCTTGTTGTCATCACTAATTTTATAACGATAACCAATCTTGATCTGCGAAACACCTTCACGGGACTCATTCTCCCATCGGTCACATCTGTTTTCTATATATATTTGTTAAAGGAAAACTTCGCACAGATTCCCGATGAGCTGTATCTCGCCGCCAAGGTGGACGGGACATCCGATTTGAAATATTTATTCCGCGTCATGCTCCCAATCTGCCGTCCTACGGTTGTTACTGTGACTATCCTCAAGGTCATCGAGTGTTGGAACTCCTACATTTGGCCTAGACTTATCACTGATGATCCCGCATATTATCTTGTTTCAAACGGTATTCAGGAGATACGCGAAAACGGCTTCGGACGTGAGAACATCCCCGCAATGATGGCGGCTGTCGTTGTAATATCGGTTCCGCTTATTGTTATATTCATTATCTTCAGGAACAAGATAATGGAGGGGGTTGCGAGAGGAGGTACAAAGGGATGAAGAAAAAAATTTCTCTTATCCTTGCAGTATTGACGGTACTGCCGATTCTCGCTTCCTGCCACGGTGCAAAAGAAACCACCGCGTTCAAACTCCCCGAGGAATTTGATGTAACACGCGATTACGAAATCACCTTTTGGGCAAAAAACGACACCAATATGACGCAGGTTAATATATACAAGGATGCCATAGCCGACTTTCAGACGATTTACCCTAACATCACCGTAAATCTGCGCCTTTACACCGACTACGGAAAAATTTATCAGGATGTCCTGACAAATATCGCTACCGGTACAACGCCGAATGTCTGCATCACCTACCCTGACCACATCGCCACATATATGACCGGTGAGAACACGGTAGTTCCGCTGACAGACCTATTTGGTGATGAAAAATACGGGCTTGGCGGTAGTGAGGTCAAATTTGATGCGCCGACAAAGGATGAGATAGTACCGAAATTTCTTGAGGAATGTAAGCTTGGCGGCGAATATTACGCCGTGCCTTATATGCGCTCGACCGAGGCATGCTATGTGAACAAGACATATGTCGAAGCGCTTGGATATACCCTTCCCGATGTGCTTACGTGGGATTTTGTCTGGGAAGTTTCCGAAGCAGCTATGGAAAAGGATGAAAACGGAAATTTCAAAATAAACGGTCAGAAGACGCTTATTCCATTCATCTACAAATCAACCGACAATATGATGATATCAATGCTGAAGCAGCTTGATGCCGGATATTCAACCTCTCGCGGAGAAATACTTCTTTTTAATGATACAACAAAAGAGCTCCTCGAAACCGTCACAGAGCACACAAAGACGGGGGCATTCTCAACCTTCAAAATTTCAGGATATCCCGCAAACTTCCTCAATGCCGGACAATGCATCTTCGCCATAGACTCTACTGCCGGTGCTACATGGATGGGGTCTGATGCACCGCTTATTGATATAAGCGAGGAGAATCTTGTGGATTTTGAGACTGTCGTCCTGCCGATTCCGCAGTTTGATACCGACAATCCGCAGATGATCTCACAGGGACCGTCAATGTGTATCTTTAATAAAGAAGACAAGCAGGAAGTGCTCGCTTCGTGGCTGTTTATGCAGTACATGCTGACAAACGATGTACAGATAGCGTACTCGCAGACCGAGGGATATGTGCCGGTAACATCGAAAGCGCAGAAATCGGCGGAATATACCGATTACCTCTCGCGTTCGGGCGAGGATAACGATTTCTACTATAATATCAAGCTTGATGCGGCAAAGCTTCTCATAGACAACACCGATAAGACATTTACCACCCCCGTTTTCAACGGCTCCACCTCGCTTCGTGATGCTGCGGGACAGCTTATTGAGAATGTCACCAAATCCGTAAAGCGTAAGCAAACAGTGGACGATGCATATATTGAAAAGCTGTACAGCGACATGATATCGCTCTATCGCCTCGACCAGACCGAGCTTACCGCCGGAGATGCCGAAAGTCTCGGACCGCTGCCGATAGAATCGAAGGTGCTTCTCATAGCTCTCGGCGGTGTATGGGTGCTGATTATAATTTATGCCGCAAAAGAAATGGTAAAAAAACGAAAAAAATCTTAAATAACACTTGACTTTTTCAGAAAAACGAGTATAATATATAGTATTATATAATTTAACACATTATATAGTTAATTTTTTAAAATCCAAAGGAGAACCCTAAAAATGAAAAAGATTTTAGCTATGCTTTTAGCGCTTGCACTTGTATGCACTTTCGCAGCGTGCGGCACAGACGGCAACGGTGATGATACTACTGCTGATGATACAACAGTTGAGGACACCACTGCAGAAGACACAACCGCTGATGATACAACTGCTGCCGAGGAAGTTGCAGTTATGACTTACGCTGACTACGTTGCAGCAGAGCTTGAGAGTGAAGTTGTTATCGAAGCTTACGTTCAGGCAAAGCAGTCTTGGTGGGATA
>JAZRAB010000054.1:0-3270 GCA_045634345.1 Candidatus Flemingiibacterium sp.
CCAAGCTCAAGTCCGAGCACCTTATCAAATACTTCACCTTTTGCTGTAAGCATGATTATCGGCTTCGAGGAAATTTCGCGAATCTCACGGCAGACCTGCCACCCGTCCTTTTTCGGAAGCATAATGTCAAGAAGAACGAGATCCGGCTCGTACATTTTAAAGAAGCTTACACCTTCCGCACCGTCATTTGCGGTTTTCACCTCATATCCCTCGTTTTCAAAATAGAGTCGAAGCAAGTCACAAATATTAAGGTCGTCATCGACAACAAGAATTTTCGTCGGCATTGTTTTTTTACATCCTTTCTCATGAATTTTTATGTATTGTTTGTTCGTTACATTTGTGTCAATATGCACAATTTTTTGTTCATATTTACACAAAGGCGCCAAATTATTAATTTCGTCAAAAATCTGACTATATTCATTATATCACGTTTGTGACAAAAAGTGTTTAATATTCTATGAATTTTATACCAATTTTTATCAAGACAAATGACGTAAATTTCACAATGGGAAGAAATTTCGCAAACACCCTTGATTATTGGCGCATTTTGTACTATAATATTATAGTAAATTAATGCTGATATTATAAAAAGGAGATGTGACCGTTATCACGGTCGCTTATATTAACAATGAAACTTGGTATAGTAGGTCTGCCGAATGTCGGTAAAAGTACACTTTTTAACGCTATAACAAATGCAGGCGCGGAGTCCGCGAACTATCCGTTCTGTACGATTGATCCTAATGTCGGCGTTGTCGCTGTGCCCGATGCACGTCTTGATAAGCTCGCTGAAATGTACAATCCCGAAAAATACACCCCCGCAGTTATCGAATTTGTCGATATTGCAGGTCTCGTAAAAGGCGCATCAAAGGGCGAGGGGCTCGGAAACAAGTTCTTGTCTCACATCCGCGAATGTGATGCTATAATACATGTGGTACGTTGTTTTGAGGATTCCAACATAATTCACGTTGACGGCAATATCGATCCCATGCGCGACCTTGAAACCATCAACATGGAGCTTATATTCTCCGATATCGAAATGATAGAACGCCGTATTGACCGAGTCAAAAAGGCAATGAAGGGCGACAAATCCCTCGGCGATGAGCTTGCACTGCTGGAGCGCGTGCTCACTTCCCTAACAGACGGCAAATGTGCACGCTCACTCGAATACACCGAGGACGAGCTTGCCATCATGAACGACTGCCATCTGCTCTCGATGAAACCGGTAATCTACGCGGCAAATATTGCCGAGGATGAGATCGGAAGCGATATGGCGGACAATGAGGGCTTTAAAAAGCTCGCCGAATACGCCGCAAGTGAAAAAGCGCAGATCATGCCCATCTGCGCCGGTATTGAAGCGGAAATCGCCCAGCTTGACGGAGACGAGCGCACTGAATTTCTCGCTGATCTCGGTATCGCCGAAAGCGGCCTTGACCGCCTTATCAAAGCAAGCTACACACTGCTCGGACTCATTTCGTATCTCACCGCAGGTCCAAAGGAAGTACGCGCATGGACTATCACAAAGGGGACTAAAGCTCCTCAGGCAGCAGGTAAGATTCATTCGGACTTCGAGCGCGGCTTTATCAGAGCCGAGATCATCGCTTTTGATGATCTTATGGCATGCGGCACAATGGCGGCTGCAAAGGAAAAAGGTCTCGTGCGCAGTGAGGGCAAGGAGTACGTTATCGCGGACGGCGATGTAGTGCTCTTCCGATTCAACGTATAAATTTTAAGGAGAATTGTAATGAGAACAAGTAAAATCGCGGCAATGCTACTTGCTGTACTAATGCTTATTCCGGTTACAGCCGGATGCAGTGAGGGACCGGCAAACGCTGTCACCTTCCGCGACACCTCTATTTCCGAAAATGAGTACTGCTACATGATGAGCTACTACAAAGGACTTTATCTCTATAACTATTTCGGAAAAACGACCGATGATCCTACTGTTTGGGCAAATGAGCTTGCTGACGGTGTAACTATAGGCGATTATCTTGGCGCACTGACCGTTAGCAACATCATGTCCGCTGCCGTATATGTAGATCTTTTTGATGAGTATGGACTTACGCTTACCAATGAGGAAATAAATTCAGTCGATAAATACATTGAAGGGCTTATATCGAAGCTCGGAAGCAAATCCGCGCTCAACTCTGCCCTTTCCGCATTCGGTGCCAACATCGATGCCCTGCGCAAGGTCAAAATCGATTCTCTTAAGGTCACAAAGCTGCAAGAGCATCTTTATGGCGAGAATGGCATATATGCCGCAACCGAAGAAGAAATCGATGCCTACTATAAAGAAAATTATTACCGCACAAAATTTATATTTATCAGCAAAACGCTTGAATATGAGCGCGATGAAAACGGCGAATACAAAAAGAATGATGATGGTAATATCATAACGCGCGAACTGACCGATGAGGAGAAATCAGCAAAGGAAGCGCTTTTTAAGGATATCGAAACACGTGTCGCCGCGGGCGAAGATTTTGAAACACTGCTTAAAGAGTACACAATGGATACCGGCATGCTCCACTTTGATGACGGGTATTATATAAATTCCGCCAGCACATTTGTTGAAAGCAAGGTAAAAACAACCGTTGCGGAGCTTGAGATAGATAAGACGGCCACGCTCGAGACTGACGCCGGTTGGTATATCATAAAGCGTTACGAGCTTATTGACGGCGCGTATGATAAAGAAGAATACGCCTCTTCAATGTTCGGCGGCGATCTCGGTGAGGCGGTAAACACTGTAAAAATGCAGAAGTTGCTGTCTGAATATTCTGAAGAGATTATCATAAACGAGCAGACAGTCGCAGATTATCCGTTAGCATACTGCACACCGAATTTCAACTATTAATGACGAGCACCAAACATCGGACGTCGGTAAATATAAACCGACGTCCACTGTTTTTTGCGACAACATATATTCAATGATACGTATCCGTATTTAACAATCATTTTTGAAATACAAAAATTTTGATTTATAAAAAATTATAAAACCCCTTGACAAACAAATTCCAATGTGCTATAATATTATGCGTTGGATATCTGGGTGTGGCGCAGTTGGTAGCGCGCTACCTTGGGGTGGTAGAGGCCGCAAGTTCAAGTCTTGTCACTCAGGCCAGGGAAAGCCGAAAACGTGAGTTTTCGGCTTTGTTTTTTGCTTTTTTCGGGGGAAATATGGTGGTAAATGTGGTGTTCTCTGCTGAATGCGGTGATGGCGGTAATGCCTGACCACATGTTAGACCATA
Organism: Candidatus Flemingiibacterium sp.; assembly: GCA_045634345.1. Taxonomy (GTDB): domain Bacteria; phylum Bacillota; class Clostridia; order Oscillospirales; family CAG-272; genus Flemingiibacterium. Next base: position 3,243 of record JAZRAB010000054.1, read on the forward strand.
GATGCTGACCACATGAATAAGTTTGGCG
>JAZRAB010000055.1:0-5963 GCA_045634345.1 Candidatus Flemingiibacterium sp.
CGCAGCTAAAAGATTGTTTGCGGCACCAATCGCATGGAAGTCACCGGTAAAATGAAGGTTCAGATCATCCATGGGCACTACCTGTGCATATCCGCCGCCTGCAGCACCGCCTTTGATACCAAAGCAGGGCCCCAGAGAAGGCTCACGCAGAGCGATCACTGCCTTCTTTCCCATCTTACCGAAGGCCTGTCCCAGACCTACGGTTGTAGTAGTCTTACCCTCACCTGCGGGGGTAGGATTGATAGCGGTGACGAGTATCAGCTTGCCGTTCGATTTATCGGCGGTACGCTTGATAAAATCGTCTGTGATCTTTGCCTTGTACTTACCGTAGTACTCAAGCTCGTCCTCGGTAACTCCGAGTTTTTCGGCGATCTTGCCGATTGGAAGCATTTTAGCTTCCTGTGCAATTTGGATGTCAGTTTTCATGATTGTGTTTCCTTTCATAGCAGGTGTATTATTCCTGCTTGGCATAATAGTATTCTAATGAATATATTATACCATATTGTTATAACGCTCGTCAATAGGTTTGAGAACTTTTTCCATGAAGAAAAAATAGATGAGATGATGGAAAAATCTGTTTAAAACTATTGAAAATTCCGATTAATTGTGTTATAATAGAAAAATAAGGCAATATCTTTTATGAGCCGAGGTGGTATAATGATAGCCGTACTCCCCAATATAATAACATTTTTCCGTATTTGCGGATCTGTCTCTCTGGTTTTTATAGAGCCGCTGACCGTCGCATTTTTTATCATATATACCCTTGCAGGTATAAGTGATGTCCTTGACGGATTCATAGCCCGGCATTTCAAGGCAACAAGTGAGTTTGGAACCAAGCTTGACAGTATCGCGGATTTTCTTTTTTACGGAGTGATGCTGTTGAAAATATTGCCGCTCCTCATCAAAACACTCACATGGGGAATTTGGATTGCGGTAATCGGCATAATTCTTGTGCGTATCTGCTCATACACTCTTGCCGCGGTGAAATATCATCGTTTCTCTACTCTTCATACTTATCTCAACAAGCTCTCCGGAATCACGATATTCTTTGTACCGTATTTCATCAAACTCCCTCTCGGATTAACAGTTTGCAATATTGTGTGCGTCGTAGCCGCTATAGCTGCAATCGAGGAGCTAATAATTCATATTCGGGCAAGGACGTATGACACATCAACAAAAACACTCATTTCTCATAAAAAAACGAACGGTGCAGTTTAAACTGCACCGTTCTTATATTCTCATTCCACATGTACAATATTGTCAACTACCGAAAGTCTGTCTGCGCAGAATAGCTCAATGGCTTCAGGGAGTATCTTCCACTCCGCCTGCTCCATGATACGGCGTTGCAGCGTCTCGGGAGTGTCGCCTTCTTCAACAGCCACTGCTTTTTGAGCAATTATCGGACCGCCATCGCAGACCTCATTCACAAAATGAACAGTAGCCCCCGATACCTTCACACCCTTTGAAAGAGCCGCTTCGTGTACACGCAGTCCGTAAAAACCGTCTCCGCAGAAGCTCGGAATGAGCGCCGGATGAACATTGATCACACGGTTTTCAAACGTGCGCGTGAATGCTTCGTCGAGAATTATCATGAAACCGGCAAGTACAACGAGGTCTATTCCACGTGCTGTCAATTCATCAATCAGTTTTCTTGTGTATTCAACTCGGTCTGGATATTCTTTCTTTGGAACAACTATTCCCTCGATACCGTGATTCTTCGCACGCTCAAGCGCATATGCTCCCTCTTTTGAAGAAACGACCACCTCAACTCGTCCGCTTTTTATAATACCCGAATCGCAAGCATCAAGTATTGCCTGCAGATTGGTGCCGCCGCCCGAAACAAGTACAGCTATTTTTTTCATGCTCTACCTCAACCAAGCTCGGACTGCAGCTTCGCGTCCTTTGCGATAACGCCCGCTTCCATCTCCACCTTGAATCTCTCAAGTCTGTCAGCAAGAGTATCATCCGAAAGCGCAATCATCTGTGCTGCGAGAATAGCCGCATTTTGTGCTCCGTCGATCGCAACGGTAGCCACAGGAATACCGCCCGGCATCTGTACCATTGAGAGGAGTGAGTCAAGGCCGTCCATCGTGGAGGACTTAATCGGAATACCGATTACCGGAAGAGTCGTATAAGCCGCAATAACGCCGCCAAGATGAGCTGCCTTGCCTGCCGCCGCAATAATAACGCCAAAGCCGTTTGCCTTTGCATTTGATGCAAATTCTTCTGCCTGTCGCGGCGTTCTGTGTGCGCTTATGACGTGCGCCTCATATGGAATACCGAACGCAACAAGCTGATCAATACATTTTTTTACTACCGGCAGATCGGAATCGCTGCCCATGATGACTGCAACTTTTTTCATTGTATAATTCCTTTCAACAAATGTGTTCTACTGTTATCACAGTTAAAAAACGTCATTTTTTCTGTTCAAGAAGCCACGAGACAAGCTCATGGTTATATGCATGCTCCCATGCGTTGTGGGCAACGCCGTCAAGACGTGTATACCTCACATTTTTTTCGAGCTGCATCAGCTTATTAACCATCTCATCACTCTGACTCGGAGAAACAACCGGGTCATTAGCACCGTGAAATGCCCACACCGGCATATCGAGCACGCCGGCATTCCATGCCATACCGCCGCCACATACGGGTGCGATTGCCGCGAAAATCTCTGGCTTCGCCATTGCGGTAAACCATGTGCCGTATCCGCCCATGCTTAATCCCGTCAGGTAAATTCGATTCCTGTCCACTGAGTATTCCTCAGCAATTTGTTCAATGAAGCCAAGTATAGATTCTACTTTAGCCGCCCAAAAGCTATCGCTTGGGCATTGCGGCATAATAAAAAGACAATCGTATTCAGCATCTTTTAGCAGTTTTGAAAAGCCATGGATGTCAACAAGCGCAAGATCGTCACCGCCGCATCCTCTCTCTCCCGCGCCGTGTAGCTGTATTATAAGCGGAAGTCCCTTCTTCGTGTTTGTCGGCGAATACTCGACAAACGGAAAATTAAAGTGCGCTTCTCTATGTTCGATACGTTTCAATTGCATTTACCTCCAACTTGATTTTATCATATTATACCGTGAAGCAAAAAATGCTTGCTTGCAAGGGTATTTTTGCGAAGCCGACAATAACGCAGCCGCGTAAGACGCGGAGCGGCGAAGCCGCAAAGACCTGCGAAGCAGGGCTTTCTGGGTATATTATACCACAATTATAGTAGTATGTCAAGGGAATAAAAATGAATTGCAACAAAAACAGAAAAAGTTCAATTTGCGTTTTACAGCATTACCGCACCAACACGCCTCGGCTCACCTAGGCAGCACAATTCCGCCAACCGTTCAGCTCTCATATGGCGTGCGTATTGCTCAGCCACAGTACCTTTGAGGTCCTTTGCCGCAGAAGCTTTAGAAAGAACAACCACAGAGGAGCGCTTGCGAGCCGCTGCAAGTAGCTCACGGCCACGAGAATTGGCGGCAAGGACGGTAGTAAATTCCGGTGGCATTTCAACATCACGCATACTAATTCCGAGAAGCGATGCAATAAGCAGACGGCGAATGCGCGATTCCGAATAGCGCCTATTCTTTGCAGATGCAACAAGATCTTCGATTGTCCGGCAATCACTCGCAAGAGTAATCAAGCGATTTTCCATACCTCCCGTCATCTCCATAATGCCCGAAAGTGAATCCGCACTGTGAGTACGAAGGAATGCTAACACAGCAGTATCCAACCGCGTGAGCATGTAAATACGCTCTCCGTCCAGCTCCCTCTTAAGAATATCATAAGATGGCTTCGGCATATAGCGCGACAGATCGCGGCGCGAAAAATCGCTTATCTCTGGAGATAGGACACGGCGTATCGCCGTTGCTGAGCAGATTTCTGAAAGCTCTTCAGAATTATATACCTCACCGACACGTTTGTGTGCAGCAGGAACGATATCGCTGCCGATACGCTTCAACGCACGAATATATTCGAGCGCAAGAAGATCATTTGATCCGTTGAAGTGCTCACTCGCACCATACAGTTCAGTATAAACCTTTGCGCGCAGTTCGGCAGTCCCGATATTTTGATTGCCTGTACGCGCTTTAGTAAGTAAGTGCGCAAACTCTTCGGATGATAGGTGCTCGGTACACTTTACAAGTGATTCAGTATCCCCGGATTCGCTTCCGAAGGCAAGTGAATCAACAATACCAAGTCCATTCGCTACAGATACACCGCCGAGTGCAAAAAATTCGGCACCAGAAAAGCACCAAGGTGCCGGAAGCTCGAGTACAAGATCGACTCCGCAGGATACTGCCGTCTCTGCACGTGCGTATTTATCGATAAGTGCTACATCTCCGCGTTCGACAAAGCTGCCGCTCATAATAGCAATCACCGATGAATCGCCATCCTTTTTTAAATGGTCAACAAGATATTGGTGTCCGTTATGGAACGGATTAAATTCTGCGACAACGGCATATATCATCAAATTCACTCTCCGCATCTAAAAAATCCGCACGAATTTTGCAATACCTATTGAAATTGCAGGAAATTTATGCTATAATATAGTGTATACTTTTATTTTAGCATAAAATAATTATAAATGCAATAATAAACGGAGGAAAAATCATGAAAGTTTTAGTAGTAAACGCAGGCAGCTCGTCGCTTAAGTATCAGCTTTTCGACACTGCTACCTACGAAGTAGTTGCAAAGGGTATCTGCGAGAGAATCGGTATCGACGGTAAGATTACCCACAAAATGCCCGGCAAGGAAAACTATGTTGCCGAAATTGCAATGCCTAACCACTCTGTAGCAACCAAGATTCTTGTTGACACTCTCGTGTCCGAGCAGTATGGATGCCTCAAGTCTATGAGTGAGATCGAAGCTGTAGGTCACCGTGTCGTTCACGGCGGTGCATACTTCTCTGAGTCTGTTCTCGTAACCCCCGAGGTTATTGAAAAGCTGAACAAGTGTATCGACCTCGCTCCCCTTCACACCCCTGCTCATCTTATGGGTATCGAGGGTATCACAAACGAGCTTCCCGGTGTTCCCCAGGTTCTCGTATTTGACACCGCTTTCCATCAGACAATGCCCGATTACGCATGGATGTATCCGATTCCCTACGAAATGTATGAGAAATACTCCATCCGTCGTTACGGCGCACACGGCACATCCCACCGCTTCGTTGCCGGCGAAATGTGCAAGATCCTCGGCAAGACCGAAGGCACAAAGATCGTAACCTGCCATATCGGTAACGGTTCTTCGATCTCCGCTGTCAAGGACGGCAAGGTCATCGACACCTCCATGGGCTTCACTCCTCTTGACGGCGTTGAAATGGGTACACGTTGCGGCTCTATCGACCCTGCTATCGTAACCTTTATCATGGAGCACGAGGGCTTTACTCCTTCCGAAATGAGCGACTTCATGAATAAGAAATGCGGTTTCCTTGGTGTATCCGGCATCTCTTCCGACAGCCGCGATATCGAGGCTGCTATTCTTGAGGGTAACAAGCGTGCAGAGCTTACGGCTAACATTCTCGCATATCAGGTTAAGAAGTACATCGGTATGTATGCCGCTGCAATGAACGGTCTCGACGCTGTTGTATTCACCGCAGGTATGGGTGAGAACAATCCCGAGCTTCGTGAGCGTGCTTGCACGAATATGGACTTCCTTGGCATCAAGATCGACAACGAGCTTAATGCAAAGACCCTCCGTCAGCCCAACAATGTCAAGCTTTCGACCGGCGACTCCAAGGTTCAGGTTTGGGTGCTTCCCACCAACGAGGAGCTTCTTATCGCTTCCGATACCGAGAACATCGTAAAGGCTCTTTAATTCAGTTATAAACACACAACATAAAAGTAGCACGGCGAGTCTGAACTCGCCGTGCTGTTTTATTTATTTTATCACTTGCTCTGTTTTTATCACTTGCTCTGTACAAGATGGAATGCAAATCCTGCGATCTCATCTTCAAAATAAACCGCGACAAGTCC
>JAZRAB010000056.1:0-15601 GCA_045634345.1 Candidatus Flemingiibacterium sp.
TGTTCAAAAGAATTGTCGAGATTTCTTTGTTATCGTTAGTATCTTCCGTTTAGCACTTTCGTGCCTCTCTTCTTTGTACTTACTTCCATCTCTTGTTGTTCAATTTTCAAAGACCATTGCTTGCTGTCTCCCTCTCAGGCGGCTCGATTATTATATCATATTCTTCTCCTCTTGTCAAGGGGTTTTCTGAAGTTTTTTAAACTTTTTTTCTACCTCCCTCGGCGGGACAGCTTTATTAGTATATCATACCTCCTCCCGTTTGTCAAGTGGTTTTTTTCATTTTTTCAAGGTTTGTCGATTTAATATACAATTTATTCACATTGTTTCGTTTTCATGTACAAATCGCACACTTTGTGTTAAATAAAAAGATTTTATCAAAAACCTATTTATTTTATTCTCATTTTCTGATATAATATATTAAATGAAAGGAATTGACCATGACATATCTTGATCTGCTAAAACGCTTAACCGATATCGGCGCAGATGCTCCATCCCACGAAGCCGCCGAAATGATACGTGTACTCGCCGGCAAGCCGCGCGAATGGTGTCTTGCCAATCGTAACACCTCATTACCCGACACCATTGACAAAGGGCTTGCGCTGCGAGCGCAGGGTATCCCGCTCCAATATGTACTCGGTGAGGCATGGTTCTACGGCAATCGCTTCTTTGTGTCGCCCGACTGCCTCATTCCCCAGCCGGACACAGAGCACTGCGTATCAATCGCGCTGTCATGTTTAAAAAAGGGTGATCATATCCTCGACCTTTGCACCGGCAGCGGATGCATCGCCATATCTATATTGAAAGAAAATACATCTGTATGCGGCACTGCCGTCGATATTTCGGCGCCTGCACTTGAAATTGTACACCGCAATGCGCTCGAAAACGGCGTTTATGACAGACTGACACTTTTAAAATCTGATGTACTATCCGATGACATTTCAGCACTCATCGCAGCTTCCGATGTAATTGTTTCAAATCCGCCATACATTAACACAAATGTCATTCCGACTCTCTCTAAAGAGGTCCGGCACGAACCGTCGCTCGCCCTCGACGGCGGAGCAGATGGTATGGATTTCTACCGTCACTTCATAAAAGCCCTTGCAAAGCACATGAAACTGTCCGCTGTGATGATACTTGAAATAGGATATGATCAGTCGGAGAGAATTTCGCAGCTCTGTCAAGCAGAGGGACTAACCTGCCGCTTTCACCGGGACTTCGGCGGAAATATACGTGTCGCCGAGATTAGTGGCAATTTGCAGAATCGATAATAGAATATTATTATATAGTAATAGATTTCAGGAGATTTTTTATGACAAAGATGACTCTACTCTGCCTTTTCGGCGGAAAATCCTCGGAATACGAGGTTTCGCTCATTTCCGCACACTCTATACTTTCAAACATCGACCGTGAAAAATATGATGTAGTAACCATCGGCATCACAAAGCAGGGCGATTGGTATCACTACACCGGAGATATCGACTCCATAAAGGACGGCACATGGTGCGAAAATGTCTCTGCACTGACTAAAGCCGCCCTCTCGCCTTCCCCATCCGATTCGGCGCTCCTGATTTTCACGGACAACAACCATGTAGCGCATATACATATCGACGTCGTATTCCCCGTCATGCACGGCGCGAACGCCGAGGACGGCACTCTTCAGGGACTGCTCAAATTAAGCGGAATCCCCTTTGTCGGATGTGGATGCGCGACCTCCGCGATTGGCATGGATAAAGGCTTCACCAAGCTCGTGCTTGACCATTACGGCATCCCACAGGCAAAATGCGAGATCATCGACAGATTCCGTCTGACGAACGACATGGAAAGCGCTATCAAGGCTTGTGAAAAAATCGGTACATACCCACTGTTCGTAAAGCCGGCAAATGCAGGCTCGTCTGTCGGTGCTTCCAAGGCAAACGACCGTGACGGACTTATCTCGGCTCTGATGCTGGCGGCGGAGCACGACAGCAAGATAATAGTTGAAGAGTACATAAACGGCAAGGAAATCGAGGTTGCCGTAATGGGCAACGGCAGCTACACCGCTTCCACTTGCGGTCAGATAAACCCCGGCAGTGAATTTTATGACTACGATGCAAAATACAGTGCCAGCAGCAATTCCTCATGCCTCATTCCGGCGGATATAAAGCCCCAAACTGCAGAAAAGGTGCGTGAATATGCAACGAGAATTTGCAATGCGCTTGACGTCACAGGTCTCTCGCGTGTCGATTTCTTTGTCACCGAGGACGACAAGATTATCTTCAATGAAATAAACACCCTTCCCGGATTTACGCAGATAAGCATGTACCCCAAGCTCTTTATGCACGATGGAATGACATATTCCGAAATTATAGACCGTCTCATTACACTCGCCCTAACAAAGGAGAATTAAACAATGATAGGTATTTTCGACAGCGGACTCGGCGGACTCAGCGCTCTCAAAGAAGTACGCCGCCTGATGCCGCATGAGGACATTATCTATTTTGGTGACACCGGACGTGTGCCCTACGGTACGCGCTCAAGGGAAACTATCATCAAATATTCCCTGCAGGATTTGAAATTCCTCGCGTCTCATAATATTGATGCCGTGATGGTTGCATGCGGAACGGCAAGCTCGAATGCGCTTGACATTCTTCGAAAAGAATACCCACACATCCCGATAATCGGCGTTATTGATGCAGGTGCACGCGCCGCGGCAAAAGCCACAAAAAACAAAATAGTAGGTATCGCCGGCACGCCCTCAACAATCGGTAGCCGTGCGTTTGAAACCGCGCTTCGTGAAATTGATACTGACTTCGATATAATTTCCGCCGCTTGTCCGCTGTTTGTACCGCTCGTCGAAAACGGCTTTGTCTCGCCCGACGAGGAGATAACTCAGCTTGCCGCGAGAATACATCTAAAAAGCATCATCGAATCGGGCGCGGACACTCTCATTCTCGGTTGCACACATTACCCGATAATTGCGGAAGCTATCTCGAAGATAGTGCCCGATACGGCGCTCATAAACGTCGGAGCCGCCGCCGCAGAGGAAGTACGCGATATCATCGCAGACCGTGCCGCTGACACATCACGCATCGGTAAAGTTGAATACTTCGTCAGCGACGAGCCGCAGGGATTTGAGCGAATAGCATCGATATTCCTCGGCGAGGAGATCACCGACAAGGTCACCAGAATAGATATTGATAAGTATTGATTTTATTTCCGGCAAAAAAGCTGTCTGCACGCCACGTGCAGACAGCTTTTTTTGACTTAACCTTATTTAAAATACTTAACGCCGGGCTCGAAGATCTTCTGATCCTTGTCGCCCTCAATGTTGACAGCCACGTTCTTGCCGATACGCTCGCTGTGTCCCATCTTACCGAGAATACGTCCGTCAGGACTGAGAATACCCTCGATAGCGTATGTTGAACCGTTGGGGTTGTAACGGATATCCATAGTCGGATTGCCGTCCATGTCAACGTACTGTGTTGCGATCTGTCCGTTAGCCGCGAGACTTCTCACAAGCTCTTCACTCGCCCAGAAACGTCCCTCGCCATGCGAGATCGGAATCGAGTGGATATCGCCTGCGCTCACACCTGCAAGCCACGGGGACTTGTTGGATGCAATACGTGTGCGTACCATCATCGACTGATGGCGTCCGATTGCGTTAAAGGTAAGTGTCGGGCAGTCAGGATTCATCTCGTCCATAATCTTACCGTAAGGAAGGAGTCCCGACTTAACGAGCGCCTGGAAGCCGTTGCAGATACCGAGCGCAAGACCGTCGCGCTGATCGAGCAGTCTCGTAACCGCATCCTTAACACGCGGATTACGGAGCACTGCGGTAATAAACTTACCCGAACCGTCCGGCTCGTCACCGCCGGAGAAGCCGCCGGGGATCATGAGTATCTGTGCATTGTCAAGAAGCGATACGAACTCGTCAACCGCATCGCCGAGTGCCTTTGCATCAAGATTGCGAAGGACGAAGATGTCAGCGTGTGCCCCTGCCATCTTAAAGCGGCGCATGGTATCGTATTCGCAGTTCGTTCCGGGGAATACGGGGATGACTACGCGAGGCTTTGCAAAGCTGTCCGCATGATGAGCCTTCGCGCGTGTTGTGCATGTGAATGCTTCTGTCAGCTCGGGCTTAACCTCTGCCGCCTTGGTCGGGAATACCTTTTCAAGCGTATTCTCCCAAGCGTCTGCAAGCTCTGTAATTGCAACCGAGGTGCTTCCTATTGTAATCTTACCGTCATCGGTGGTGTAACCGATAAGCTCTGCATCAAGCTCGTGTGCCGACTCAATGATGAATGCACCATAGTTGAGTGCAAACAGCGTCTTTGCATCGATTCCTTCGGACTTGAAGCCGATACGGTTACCGAAGCTCATCTTCATGATGCCCTCGGCAACGCCGCCTGCATCAACTGTGTAGATAGCCTTCGCCTTGCCGATTGCCGCAATAGCGTAAACCTTTTCAAAGAGGTCGCGCAGAGATGCGAAATCGGGCAGCTTGTCAGCGTTATATTTGGGGGCGAGGTAGTAAACCTTGTCGCCGGCGCTCTTAAATTCGGGAGTTACGATCTTCTTTGCGTCCATCGGCGCGATTGCGAAGGATACGAGAGTAGGGGGAACGTCAATGTTCTCGAATGTACCCGACATGGAGTCCTTACCGCCGATTGCCGCAATGTTAAGCTCAAGCTGTGCCTTGAGCGAGCCGAGGAGCGCCGCCATTGGCTTGCCCCAACGCTCGGGCTTGTTGTTGGTACGCTCGAAATATTCCTGGAATGTAAGATAAATGCTCTTATAGTCGATACCTGCCGCAACAAGCTTTGCTACGGACTCAACCACTGCGTAAGCCGCACCGTGATAGGGGCTCTTCTCGGAAAGGAACGGATCATAGCCGTATGCCATTACCGATGTGGTGTCAGTCTCGCCCTCGAGCACGGGGATCTTCGCCGCCATATACTGAGGTTGGGTAAGCTGATACTTACCGCCGTAAGGCATTACGACTGTGCCTGCGCCAATCGAGCTGTCGAACTTCTCAACAAGTCCTCTCTGCGAGCAGATGTTAAGGTCGGAAATAAGCTCACGGAGTGCCTTTTCGGTGTTTGCAGTATCAATGGTTGTCGAATATCCGTCAAGCAGACCGTCTTCATTTACCGGAGTGATCTCGATAGTTGTGTGCTTCTCCGCGCCGTTCGAGTTAAGGAACTCACGGGAGAGGTCGATTATATACTTGCCGTTCCAGAGCATCTTGAGGCGAGGCTCCTCGGTAACTGTTGCAACCACAGTAGATTCGAGGTTCTCGCGCGATGCATACTCGCGGAACTTGTCAACATTTTCAGCCGCTACAACGACCGCCATACGCTCCTGCGACTCGGAGATTGCAAGCTCGGTACCGTCAAGTCCCTCATACTTCTTCGGAACCTTGGAAAGGCCTATTTCAAGCCCGTCCGCAAGCTCCCCGTTAGCAACGGATACCCCGCCTGCACCAAAGTCATTGCAGCGCTTGATGAGGCGAGTAACGTCGCCGTCTCTGAAAAGACGCTGGATCTTACGCTCTTCGGGGGGATTACCCTTCTGAACCTCTGCACCGCAAGTGGTGAGCGATTCAGCGGTATGCGCCTTGGACGAGCCTGTAGCACCGCCGCAGCCGTCGCGTCCGGTCTTACCGCCGAGCAGAACGATAACGTCGCCTGCTTCGGGGCGTTCACGAACGACATTGCATTCGGGCGCCGCGCCGACTACCGCACCGATCTCAAGGTGCTTTGCAACATAGTTGGGGTGATACAATTCATAAACCGCACCGGTAGCAAGACCGATCTGGTTACCGTAAGAGGAGTAACCTGCCGATGCACCGTGTGTGATCTTTGACTGCGGAAGCTTGCCGGGCATAGTGTCAGCAACAGATACGCGAGGATCGGCACAGCCGGTCACACGCATTGCCTGATAGACATACGCGCGTCCCGAAAGCGGGTCACGGATAGCACCGCCAAGGCAGGTAGCCGCGCCGCCGAACGGCTCGATCTCGGTAGGATGGTTGTGTGTCTCATTCTTGAACATGAGCAGCCAATCCTGCTCCTCGCCGTCGACCTCGACTTTAATCTTAATCGAGCAGGCGTTGATCTCCTCGGATTCGTCCATGTTCTTAAGCACGCCGCGTTTCTTCAAATACTTCGCCGCGATAGTACCCATATCCATAAGGGTGATATTCTTCTTGCGCTCGCCGTAAACGAACTTGCGCTTTTCGAGATAATCGTTGTAGGTGTCCTCAATATACTTCTCGCCGATCTTAACCTCGTCGATAGCGGTAAGGAATGTGGTGTGACGGCAATGGTCAGACCAATACGAGTCGATAAGACGCACCTCGGAAATTGTGGGGTCACGCTTCTCCTCGTTCTTAAAGTAGCCCTGGCAGAACTTCACGTCATCAAGGTCCATCGCAAGAGCATACTTCTTAAGGAACGCTTTAAGCTCGTCCTCGCCGTAAGAGATAAAGCCGTCGATTGTTTCAACAGTAGTGGGAATATCGAAGGTCTCGGCAAGTGTTTCCGGCTTGTCGAGCGATGCCTCGCGGCTCTCCACGGGGTTGATAACATATGCCTTTATCTTGGCAATTTCGTCTTCGGTAACATTCCCTGAAAGGATATACACTCTCGCTGTACGCACCGCCGGTCTGTCCTCATATGTAATAAGCTGTATGCACTGTGCGCAGGAATCGGCACGCTGGTCGAACTGACCGGGCAGATATTCAACCGCAAATACACGGTCGCCGGCATCGGTTGTCAACTCGTCAAAAATAATATCGCTCTGCGGCTCCGAGAAAATAGTATTCTTTGCTTTTGCGAATATCTCCTTGGAGATACCCTCTATGTCATAGCGATTGAGTACACGAAGGGATGTGAGCGAGGTTATCATCAGATTTTCACGGATGTCCGCAAAAAGCGATCTCGCCTCAACTGCATGTGCAGCCTGTTTTTCAACAAATATTCTGTAAACCATGTTCCGACTCCTTTATTTTATTTGTTATTGTTGTGATTTTATGTGAGGTGAATTTGAGTTTGCAAGAAGATACGGTCGCTTTTTGAGAAAAGCTCCGCAAAAGCTTTAATCGACGCATACGCTCATAGAGTGTTCGGCTAAAGCTTCGAGGGGGTTACGCTCTCGGTAGTCGGGGCCCGCCTCGCTTCGGCTCCTCCGCCTTCGCTCGGTTTCCCAACAACCGAGAATGGTTATCGCTTCTTCAACCACATTAATGCTGTTTTATTGCAAAGAATGACAGTAATCGTAAATTTTCCGTCGATAAACAACACTTTTGCATTAAACAATAAACCCTGTAAACACCGTGCCGTCAAAGCCATTCAGCTTGACTGTTCTTACCTCATTGTGCAGGTCATCGTTCGTTATAACCGCGACTTCCAAAAATTCGGGGGTATGTCCAATAGCTCTGCCTTCTTCGCACATCTCGAACAAAACCTTCTTTTTCTGTCCGATGTACCCTTCCGCCATTGCATATATACACTCACGCTGCGCGGCATCAAGCCTGCCAAGGCGCGCGGATTTCACATCGTCCGGAACCTGCCCGTCCATTTCAGCGGCAACCGTGCCCGTGCGTTTTGAATACGGGAAAATATGAAGATGCGTGAATCCCACGCGGCGAATAAATTCAGCCGTTTCTTTAAATTCCGCATCGGTCTCCGTCGGGAACCCGACAATAAAATCGGCGGCAAACGTAACATCAGGAATCTTCTCTCGCAGATCTTTGATAGATGCCTCAACCATTGAAACATTATATTTACGCTTCATCTCATGAAGCACTCTGTCGCACGCCGCCTGCATTGATATGTGAAAATGTGGAGCGAAATGCTTTAATTTTGAAATGCGCTCAACGAATTCGGGTTTAAGTATAGACGGATCGAGCGAACCAAGCCTGATGCGTTCAATACCGCGCAAAGCGTCCACTTCCTCAAGAAGATCGATAAGACGGTATCCGTCCTCAAAATCCTTGCCGTAAGATGCGGTCTCAATACCCGTCAGAACAACCTCGCGGTATCCGCCGGCAATAAGTCCGCGAACCTCGGAAAGAACATCCTCGGGATCCTTCGAGCGTACCCTGCCGCGTGCGTTTGGCACGATGCAGTATGTACAGTGATTGTCACATCCGTCCTCAATCTTCACATAAGCTCGTGTGCGCTCCGACGAATGGATAGTCATAGGTTCAAACGGAGCCTCGTTTATATCATCCACCATAATGGCGGCGGCATGATTCTTTTCGCCCGATGCAATAAGACCGAGTGCCGCATCAACAAGACGTGTTTTATTCGAGTTTCCGCAGATGAAGTCAACGCCGTCAATACCGGCGGTCTTTCCGGGATTAAGCTGTGAATAGCACCCCGTAACAAGCACATACGCCTCAGGGTTGTGGCGTGCCGCGCGGCGGATCATCTGACGTGTTTTTCGGTCACTTTCAGCAGTGACAGTACATGAGTTTATTATATAAACACCGCATTTCTCGGAAAATTTTCCGATAATGAAGCCATGCTTTTCAAATTCCTCGGCAATTGCCGTGCTTTCGTATTGGTTGACCTTGCAGCCGAGAGTCATAATACCGACTCGGCGCGAAATTTTGCTGTCTATTTTAAACACCTCGGGATCATAGAAAAATTGCGATAATACTACAAATATACAGTATTATATATATTGTAACATTTTTTGAGGTTTTAGTAAATATCCAATATGCCGAAGTTTATGTCGAACTTTCAAAATATAGTGACGATTTTGAACAACCTACACAATTTTCCCATTTGGTTTTAGTGATACTATCAAAACAGAATCATCTGCTCCTCCATGTAGAAGGCGCAAGAAGCATTATCATCGGAAAGATTTCAAGTCTGCCGGCTAACATGTCAAATGAGAGAAGCAGCTTTGTAAATCCAGTGAATGCCAAAAAGTTTCCGGAGGGGCCAACGTCGCCAAGTCCGGGACCGATATTATTTATCGTTGCCGCCACTGCAGTGAAGCCTGTTACAAGGTCACATTCCTCCGCTAAAGTGAGGACAAAGAAAGAAACAACGAACAGCATTGTGTAAACTATAAAGAATGCCGTTGCGCTTCGTATTACATCCCGTTCTGCCGCCTTTCCCTCCATTTTGATTGAAACGACCGCGCGGGGATGAAGCATATATTTTATCTCACGAAGACCGGTTTTGATAAGAAGTATTATTCGGCTTACCTTTATACCGCCGCCGGTCGAACCGGCACATGCTCCGCAGAACATCAGAAGTATCAGCACGGTTTTGGAGAGCACCGGCCACGTATCAAAATTGTATGTCGCGAATCCGGTTGTCGTGATTATTGATGAAACCTGGAAAAATGCGTATCTGACGGACTCTCCGACGTTCTCGTAAATACGGAAAACGTCAAAAGCAATAATCGCGGTTGAAGCAGTGATTATCGCAAGATACCAGCGAAGCTCCTCACTCTTAAGTGCCTGAAATCCGTGTCCGATTATGATAAAATAGTAAAGATTAAAGTTTATACCGAACAGCATCATGAAAATGCCGATAACATATTCGATATAAACGCTGTTGTATGCGGCAATGCTTGTATTTTTGATACCGAAACCGCCGGTTCCGGCAGTAGCAAATGAATTAAGCAGACTGTCAAAAAGCGGCATACCTCCGCACAGAAGAAAGACCACCTGAACAGCCGTCATAACGATGTAGATTCCGTACATGATACGTGCAGTACGGCTTATTTTCGAGACCAACTTACCAACCTTCGGCCCCGGCACCTCGGCACGCATAACGTGCATTAATTTAACCGAGCGTGTATCCGCCTGCGGCAGTATTGCCATCACAAACACAAGCACGCCCATACCGCCTATCCAGTGTGTGAAGCTGCGCCAGAAAAGTATACCGTGGTCGAGCGCTTCAACATCGGTCAGGATACTCGCACCGGTGGTGGTGAAGCCGGATACAGTTTCAAAAAATGCATCAACAAAAGAATCGGTATAACCGCCAATCACAAACGGCAGTGCTCCGATAAGCGACATAATTATCCATGACAGTGCAACCGAAACAAAGCCCTCTTTGGCAAAAATAGACGTGTCTGTCGGCTTTTTGACGGACATAAGTGTTCCTAAAATAAGCGCAAGCAAAATCGGCAGCACAAATGCAAGCTGTAGTCCCTCTCCGTATATAAGCGCGCAGATAAGCGCAGGGACCATCAAAATGCCTTCCACGCGCACTATCTGTCCGACTATATACGCTATCATTCTGTAATTCATACGGCTCCTCCGTGTGGGTGGTGGTTATTCAAGAATATCATCAAGGTCATGCACCGCAGCTTCGCTCTTGGCAACAACAATGACTGTATCGCCTATCTCCACAGTATCGTCACCGTGCGGATAGATGATGCGGTTGCCGCGAATTATGCAGGCAAGCAGAATGTTTTTCTTTATCTTCATCTGCTTGATCGGCACACCGATTCCGTCAAAGCCTTCCGCCGCGACGAACTCTATCGCCTCGACCTGACCGTCAACTATTTTATAAAGTGTTTGGATAATGCTGTTGTCGGAATGCTCTAGTCCACGAAGATAACGGAGTATACTGTTCGCTGTGATCGACTTCGGAGAAACCATACATTCAAGTCCGATTGACGACAAAAGCTTCATCACATTCAAGCGGTTGAGCTTGGTTATAACCTTGTCCACCTTGCATTTTGAGGCATAAAGCGAGATTATAATATTTTCCTCGTCAATTCCGGTAAGCGCGACTGTCGCATCCATACCGGCAATCCCCTCTTCATCGAGAAGGTCACTGTCTGTACCGTCACCGTTTATTATCATGGTTTTGGGAAGCAGCTCTGCAAGCTGCTCGGCGCGCCCGCGGTCACGTTCTATCAGCTTGACCTCAATACCGAGATTTTCAAGCCGTTTCGCAAGAAAATACGCAATCTTGCCGCCGCCGATTATCATAACACTGCGAATACGCTTGTCCGAGATTCCGAGCCGCTTGAAAAAGCTGACAAGATCAGCATGCGACGCGGTTATGTGAATGATATCTCCTGCTTCGGGAGTAAAGTCACCCGACGGAATTATAACCTCGTCTTGGCGTTTGACCGCACACACGAGTACATTCACGCCGCAAACCGACACAAGCTCGCTCAGCCTGCGTCCGCAAAGCGGATGTCCCTCTCCTATTTTCACCTCAACGAGGTCAACCCTTCCCTTGCAGAAGGTATCTACCTTGAGCGCGGCTGGGAAACGGATGATACGCTGTATCTCCTGCGCCGCATCGTATTCGGGATTGACCGCCATCGACAGTCCGAACTCACCGCGCATGAAGACAATCTGCTCCGCATAGTCGGGATTGCGCACGCGAGCGATAGTATGCCTCGCGCCAAGCTTTCGTGCAACCATACAGCACATAATATTAAGCTCGTCCGACGCAGTGACCGCAATAAGCAGGTTAGCCTTGTCAACGCCGGCTTCAAGCTGCACCGAATTGCTTGCGCCGTTTCCAACGACGCCCATAACGTCATATTCGTTTACCGTCTTTTCGATAACAGCCTGGTCTGTGTCAACGACGACAACGTCATGTCCTTCCTTTGATATATATGAAGCAAGCAGGTCCCCGACCTTGCCGCATCCTACGATAATTATCCGCATAACGGCACCTCGTTAATAACTCATTATATATTATATTGTAATATATTTTAGGAAATATTGCAATAGCAAATTGCAAAATAAGAGTTTTTTTGAGAAATTTTACAAAACCCCTTGACATTATATGTGTTACATGCTATAATCTAACTGTACTATAACAGATAGGACAGTTAATACACCAATCAACAAGGAGGGGAGTACATGAGTGTCATAAATGTTGACACGCGCGACCGAAAGCCAATTTACGAGCAGTTAATCGAC
The DNA here is from genome assembly GCA_045634345.1 of Candidatus Flemingiibacterium sp. Classification (GTDB taxonomy): domain Bacteria; phylum Bacillota; class Clostridia; order Oscillospirales; family CAG-272; genus Flemingiibacterium. The sequence goes on from JAZRAB010000056.1 coordinate 11,900, forward strand.
AACATAAAGCATCTTGTCCTTCACGGCATGATGAAGCCGGATGAACAGCTTCCGGGGGTTCGCACGCTCGCAGGCGAGCTTGCTATCAATCCAAATACTATAGCAAAAGCCTACGCCGAGCTTGAGAGGCAAGGCATCATCTACTCAATCCAAGGGCGCGGCAGCTTTGTCTGCGACAACATCGAGCATCTTGCAAATGTACAGCGCGCAGAGGTTGCATGTGAGGTAAAAAAGGTTATGGAAAAAGCATGCGACGCCGGAATTGCCAAGGAAGATGTACTTAAAATGTTAGACTCTATATGGAAGGAGAACCGCAATGATTGAATTAACCAATGTCAGCATGAGCTACGGAAAACTGCGCTCGCTTGACAATGTAAGTGCCACCGTAAAGGACGGCTCTATATTCGGACTTATCGGCTCAAACGGCTCGGGAAAGTCCACGATGCTGCGTATACTCTGCGGTATAATTAAACCCGAGGCAGGTACAGTTACATACGATTCCCTGCCCGTCTGGGAAAACGACCTTGTAAAGCAGGACATCGTCTATCTGTCGGATGAGCAGTATTTCCTGCCCCACTGCACAATAAACGATATGCGAAAGCTCTACAAAACCGTTTACACAAACTTTTCCGACGAGACCTTTGGTAAGCTTCGCAGTATATTTACACTCGACTGCGACCGCAAGATAAATACCTTTTCAAAGGGTATGAAAAAGCAGGCATCGGTCATGCTCGGCATCTCCGCCCGTCCGAAGTACCTGCTTTGCGACGAGACCTTCGACGGACTCGACCCCGTTGTTCGTCGGCTCGTCAAGCGTATCCTCGCCGAGGAATCGGCAGACGGTGGAATGACCACCATAATCGCATCCCACAACCTGCGTGAGATGGAGGACATATGCGATACGGTGGGACTTCTCCACAAGGGCGACCTGCTGTTCGTGCGCGAGCTTGACGATATGAAGTCGGAATTTCATAAGATTCAGGCAATATTTGAAGGCGAGTTTGATGCGGCAAATCTCGCGCCAATGAAGATACTCGCATACAGCCGCCGCGGAAGTCTCGTTTCGTTCATCGCACGCGGTACTCTCGATGAGATAAACATGCAGATGACCGAGAAAAATCCGGTCTTCTACGAAACCGTGCCGCTAACGCTTGAGGAAATATTCATCAGTGAAATGGAGGAAAAAGGCTATGACTTCTCAAAGCTCGACTACTAATATAAAGCACGCGGGCTTTGCACCGCTTTTCGGATTCAGCGCAAAGCAGTTCTGGACAACGATACTGCTTTTCACAATCATACTTTTCTTTGTATTACCGGTACCCGTACTGATGACTATCTCAAACCGTACAATAAACGATGCCAACGACTTTATCCGCCTTAAGGATGATTTCGCCGAGGATTGGTGCGAGGTCATACGATATTTTGCAATAATCATCACGGCGACCTTCGGTATAGTCGTTTCCTGCGCACGCTTCGGTTACTTAAAGAGTAAAGTTTCCATTGACTTTTACCACAGTCTTCCCGTCAAGCGCAAGCAGCTTTTCTTGACCCAGCTCGGAGTCGGTGTCATTGCACTCGTAATCCCCTATCTTTTTAACATATTGTTTACTTTAATCGTGTTCGCATCGAACGGACTTATAAGCGAGCTGCTTCTTGTGAATATACTCACAATGTCGTGGGAAGTCTTCGTTTACACGCTGTTCTGCTTCTCAATCTCGACTCTCGTCGGCATGATAAGCGGACTCACTGCGGTACAGCTTACATTGACGCTTGTGGCGATATTCATTCTCCCTGCCATATGTCTTGCATCCATCGCCTTTGTATGGATATTTAACGAGAATATGTGGACCGAGTTCTATATTACGCCACAGCTCTTTGAAAAGCTCTCGCCGCCCCTGCGCCTCATTATAAACAACAATCCGCTCTCTATATTTGAGAGTGTAGTGCTGGTCCTCGTCTCTGTTATAATGCTAATCGGCGCATACGCCATATACATGAAGCGAAAGAGCGAGCGCGCAGGCACGCCCGTCGTATTCACCCCCCTCGGCGAGGTCATCAAATACGTGCTTGTATTTCTCGGTACGCTCGGAGGCGGTCTCTTATTCTACGCGATGATGGAAGACCTATTCTGGACGGTATTCGGCATGGCGTGCGGTATGATTCTCGTATTTATGCTGACAAATACAATCCTAAACAAGACCGCGCGCGCAATGTTCAAGGGTTGGAAGGGACTATGCATATTCGGCGCTGTGGTTGCGGTTGGATTTATCATGCTGCTCACCAACGCTTTCGGAATCAATACCCGCATTCCCTCTCCCGAGTTCACCTCGCGCGTTATGGTAAATTTCGGCGACGGCATTGACGGTCTTGAATTTAGGGACCAAGAGGTAATCGAAGCTGTTTCAACGATATACAAAAACAGCGAATGGAGATATGTATACAAAACCAATGCTGCATACAACTATGAACGAGTGCGCATGGAGGTAGTATTCTACCCGAAATTCGGCATTCCGGTTGCAAAAACTGTGACTATCTTCAACAAGTCGGATTTCATCGAAGAATTTCGCACAATACTCGACAGCGAGGAATTTAAAAAACAGTATGCATCTGCATTTGACAACTTCACTAAATATTTTGACAACTTCACTAAATATGATGAAGGATATATATCTCTTGACCTGCCGCGCTATTCATTTGACAAGGAAACCGGCAAACCAATTTCTTACCACAGCGCATACGACTATTGGTATTTTAAGGAATTTGACATAAACGCGGTAGAAGCCAAGAGATTCGCGCTTGCCGAGCTTGAGGAAGCGAACAAAGCCTGCGGATTTGACTTTTTCCAGCAGCAAAGCTTCGCTACCGTTCGCATAGACAGTTACGGCTATTATATGAGCAAAAATGTCACGCTCCCTATATTCAATTCAATGGATGAGGTCGTAGACAAATTACACTCAAGCGGAATGATAGAATATACGCCTGAAGAGTATAACGAAAAGATGGCGGCTGCAATTGACAAGATGACCGTCTATCATCCCGAATCGGGAAAATTCATAACAGTCACCGACAAAACGCATATTCTCGAAATACTCAATGCCGCCGTTTCGTCGTTCCACAACTCAGCTATCACAGCTTACACCTTTGCGGACCCAAAATACTTCGCCACCTTCTCAATTGAGGTAACGGAGACCGAGGATGTCCACTACTATTACGAGGATGGCGTATCGTACACCGAGGTCGTTCCGCGCGAGAAGGAGGATGTGTATACGTACACCAACAATTACGAAATCGCGTTTCTTCTCGGCAAAACCCCTGATTTTATAATCAGGCATTTTGAATAATATCCTCAGTTACGGCACCGCGTATGCGGTGCCGTAACTTTTTGTTAATATGCCCGAAACATTTACGTGAAACTGCTTTTGTGAAATTTCAAGTTTGTTCACTCTTTTTTTTGTGGATGTGGTATAATATATGTAGGATATTATATCACATGGGAATTTTTATTATCGAGAGTTTCCCGCTCCGAGCATTGGTACTCCACGCGAGGCTTTGCCTCTCCTGCCGTTATCGCAAGGGGGAAAGAACCATCTCAAACGCCGAAGTTTCTTCCCCCCCTTGCATCCCCCTAACACCTTGGCTAACGCAGTTCTACTATACAGAATTATACATGCGATCAGAATCGGTTCAGCCGAGGCTGGTGGG
>JAZRAB010000057.1:0-14074 GCA_045634345.1 Candidatus Flemingiibacterium sp.
AACGCCGATCCGCAGGTTCTCCTCTGCACTCCCCTCCTTGGCTCGGCTGAGCCGAGACGGGTAGGGTGGAGGGGAGGGCGGAGCGGCGTGTGAGCGCAGCGCCTCCCCTTCCGAGCGGCGGCAAGCCGCCGCGAGCAATACGGCAGGTGGCGCAGTACGCCGCGTAGGAGCTGCGATATTCGGAGCATTACACTCCCTTATAAACAATAATTTGATTAAACAAACAAGGAGCCGGCAGCGTTTGTGCTGTACCGACTCCTTGCTCGCTTATTTCTTTTTAAGTATCCGTTTAAGATACTGTCCCGTGTATGAGCGCTCGCACTCGGCAACCTCCTCGGGCGTGCCGAACGCCACGACCTCACCTCCACCGTCACCGCCCTCGGGACCGAGGTCGATAATGTAATCGGCAGTCTTTATCATGTCGAGGTTGTGCTCAATCACAAGCACGGTGTTGCCTGCGTCGACAAGGCGCTGAAGCACCTCGATAAGCTTCTTTACGTCCGCCATGTGAAGACCGGTGGTAGGCTCGTCAAGGATGTAAATAGTCTTGCCGGTCGAACGCTTTGCAAGCTCGGTCGCAAGCTTGACTCGCTGTGCCTCACCGCCAGAAAGCGTGGTCGAGGACTGCCCTATCTTTATATATCCAAGACCGACGTCATATAGTGTCTGAAGCTTTCGCGCAAGCTTCGGCAAACTTGAGAAAAATTCAAGTCCCTCCTCAACTGTCATTTCAAGCACGTCAGAGATATTCTTCCCCTTATATCTGACTTCAAGCGTATCACGGTTGTAGCGCTTGCCCTTGCAAACGTCGCATGTTACATAAACGTCGGGCAAGAAGTGCATCTCGATACACTTAACGCCATCACCCTCGCACGCCTCACAGCGTCCGCCCTTGACATTGAATGAGAAGCGTCCCGAATTATAGCCGCGCATCTTGGCATCCGTGGTCTTTGCAAAAAGGTCGCGGATATCGGTAAAAAGCCCCGTGTACGTCGCAGGATTCGAGCGCGGTGTGCGCCCGATCGGACTTTGGTCAATTGCGATTATTTTATCGAGATTGTCGATTCCCTCTATCCTTTTATGCTTGCCTGGATAAGTGTGAGCACGGTTCAATTCATGCGCAAGGGTTTGGTAGAGTATAGAATTTACAAGTGAGGACTTGCCGGAGCCGGACACACCGGTAACACAGCAGAATAGTCCGAGCGGGATTTCCACATCAATATTTTTCAGATTGTTCTGCTCCGCCCCGATTACCTTCAGGAATTTTCCGTTTCCGGCACGTCTGATCGGGGGAATCGCTATCTTCTCGCGTCCCGATAGGTACGCGCCCGTTATTGATGTCGGATGTGCCTTGATTTCATCCGGCGTACCTGCGGCGACTATCTCACCGCCGTGTATTCCGGCACCGGGACCGATATCGACAATATAATCTGATGCTTCCATCGTCTCCTCGTCATGCTCGACAACAATAAGGCTGTTGCCTGCGTCGCGCAGACGCTGTAAAGTGGCTATCAGCTTTGAGTTGTCGCGCTGGTGAAGACCAATACTAGGCTCGTCAAGAATATACAGCACGCCCATAAGCGACGAGCCTATCTGTGTCGCAAGTCTGATGCGCTGTGCCTCGCCGCCCGAAAGCGTGCCGGCTTTACGGGCAAGTGTGAGGTATTCAAGTCCCACGCTTTCAAGGAATCCGAGTCGGGATTTTATCTCTTTGATTATCTCCTTGGCTATTGCCATTTCCATCTCGGTAAAGGTAAGTGACTTAACAAATTCAAGCGCTTTTGAGACGGACATCTTACAAAATTCATCGATGTTTATTCCGCCAACCGTCACCGCAAGCGAGTTCGCATTAAGACGCCTTCCGTGACATTCGGGGCATGGGATATCCTCTATAAATTCCTCGTAATACTCATGCTGCGACTGGTCGAAGCGCTGCTGTATCATACCAATGACGCCGTCGAATTTGACACGCTGATGCTTCGCCGCCCCCTCCCAATATCGGGTGATTTCATAAACTTCATTGCCCGAGCCGTAAAGAAGCACTTTTAACTGCTTGTCCGTGTACTCATCAAGCGGCATATCAAGTGAGAAGCCGTATCTCTCTGCAACTGCCTCAAAAAGCGGACCGTTCCAGCTCTGCTCATCGAGTGATTTGAAGCCGTTTACCTGTACAGCCCCCTCGCGCAGTGACAGTGATTTGTCGGGAATGACCTTGTCAGCCGATACAATGCGCATCTCGCCGAGTCCCGCGCACTTCTCGCAAGCACCGAACGGATTATTGAACGAGAACATTCGCGGTGACAGCTCACCGATGCTGATGCCGTGCTCCTCGCAGGCATAGCTCTGCGAAAACGATATCTCCGTGTCACCGTCAAACACCTCTCCGTCGCGCAGTACAACCGATACAACAAGATTGCCCTCGGTCAGTGAGAGCGCCGTCTCCACAGAATCCGCAAGGCGCGAACGCACATCGTCACGGCGCACAAGTCGGTCAACGACTATCTCGACGGTGTGCTTGACGTTCTTGTCAAGCTTTATTTCCTCGCCAAGATCGTACATCGCGCCGTCAACGCGAACACGCACATATCCGCTCTTCTTCGCATCCTCGAAGATCTTCTCGTGCATACCCTTTTTGCCGCGTACCATCGGTGCAAGTATCATAAAACGTGTCCCTTCGGGCAGTGTCATGATGCGGTCGATTATCTGATCGACGGTCTGCTGACGTATCTCCTTGCCGCATATCGGGCAGTGGGGTATACCGACACGCGCGTACAAAAGGCGCAGGTAGTCATATATTTCAGTCACCGTTCCGACTGTGGAGCGCGGATTTTTTGATGTAGTCTTCTGGTCTATTGAAATGGCCGGTGAAAGTCCCTCAATCGAATCAAGATCGGGCTTGTCAAGCTGACCTAAAAACATTCTCGCATAGCTTGAAAGGGATTCAACAAAACGTCTGTGTCCCTCGGCGTATATGGTATCAAACGCAAGCGAGGACTTGCCCGAGCCGGAAAGTCCGGTAAACACAACTAATTTATCACGCGGAATGGTTAAATCCACATCCTTTAAGTTGTGAACGCGCACACCGCGCATTACTAAATCTGCCATTTATTTTACTCCAATTCAGATTATTCCCTGTAAATTTTTTATCTTATCGCGCAGATATGCGGCACGCTCAAATTCGAGCTTCTTTGCCGCCGCCTTCATCTCGGCGGCAAGCTCCTCGATAAGCGCGGATTTTTCGTCTGCCGACAGCGTCTTCTTGTCACGCAGTGCATCCTTGTACTTCTTCTCGGGCGCGGCTTCGGCTTCCTTCTTGCCGATTTCGATAAGGTCGCGCACGCTCTTCTTTATCGTCTGCGGCGTGATACCGTTAGCATCGTTATACGCTTTCTGCAGCTCGCGTCGGCGATTGGTCTCGTCTATTGCCGCCTGCATTGACGGGGTAACGGTATCTGCGTACATTATTACCTTACCGTCCGAGTTGCGCGCCGCACGTCCGATTGTCTGTATCAGCGAGGTCTCGGAACGCAGGAATCCTTCCTTATCCGCATCAAGTATCGCAACCAACGACACCTCGGGAATATCAAGTCCCTCACGGAGCAGGTTGATTCCGACAAGCACATCAAACACGCCAAGACGCAGGTCACGAATTATCTCACTGCGCTCCATGGTCTCGACCTTGTGATGTATATATTTAACCTTGATAAGATTCATTTCAAGGTACTCGGTCAGATCCTCCGCCATCTTCTTGGTAAGCGTCGTCACAAGTACGCGCTCGCCGCGCTCGGTTCTGACGTGTATCTCGCCGATGAGGTCATCTATCTGTCCCTCGACCGGTCTTACTTCCACTTCGGGATCAAGCAGTCCCGTCGGACGGATTATCTGCTCGACCGTTTGTTCGGAGTACTTTTTTTCATATTCGGCAGGCGTTGCGCTGACGAATATCGCTTGATTTATCTTCGATTCAAACTCGTCAAAAAACAGCGGACGGTTATCGAATGCGGACGGCAGTCTGAAACCAAATTCAACGAGATTCTTCTTTCGCGCTCTGTCGCCGCCGCTCATGCCCTTGACCTGCGGCAGGGTGACGTGCGACTCATCGACAAAGAGTAAAAAGTCCTTCGGGAAATAGTCAAGCAGCGTGTACGGTGTTGATCCCGGCTCACGTCCTGCCATGACGCGAGAATAGTTCTCAACGCCCGAACAGAATCCAATCTCTCGGAGCATTTCAAGGTCATACCGTGTTCGCTCCTCAATTCGCTGAGCTTCGAGAAGTTTGTTCTGTGACCGGAAGAAATCGACTCGCTCAACAAGCTCCTCCTCGATTTCACGAAGCGCCTTCTCGCGGCGCTCGTCTGATACGGCGTAGTGTGTTGCCGGATATATCGCCGCATAGGAAAGCGTGCGAAGTAGCTCACCCGTAACCGTGTTTATCTCCGAAAGGCGTTCAATTTCGTCACCGAAAAATTCGACACGTATCGCCTTGTCACCGCTTGAAGCCGGCAGTATCTCGACAACGTCACCGCGCACGCGGAATTTATCGCGCACGAAGTTCATATCGTTGCGGTCATATGACATTGAGATAAGCCGCTTTGTAAGCTCGTCACGCTCCATGACCATACCTGGGCGGAGCGCGATAAGCATCGACTGATATTCCGCCGGATCACCGAGCGAATATATGCATGACACGCTCGACACGATGATAACGTCACGTCTCTCAAAAAGCGAGCTTGTCGCACTGTGGCGGAGCATGTCTATCTCGTCGTTTACCGAGCTGTCTTTTTCTATATAGATATCCTTGCCGGGGATATACGCCTCCGGCTGATAGTAGTCGTAATATGATACGAAAAACTCCACCGCATTTTCGGGGAAGAACTCACGGAACTCCGAGCAAAGCTGTGCGGCGAGTGTTTTGTTATGAGCAAGTACCAGCGTCGGTCGGTTGACACGCGCAATAATATTCGCCATAGTGAAGGTCTTACCGGAGCCGGTAACGCCGAGCAGAGTTTGATTCTTCATCCCTGCTTCAACTCCTGCGGCAAGCCTGTCTATAGCGGCAGGCTGATCGCCCGTCGGCTTATATGGTGAATGCAGCTTGAATCTATCCATTAACGGCACCTCACAGAAAATTTGTTCGCTATATTATAGTATAGCACATTTTTTTTAAATTGTAAAGATGTAATTAATAGTTTAAGTTTGAGTTGGGTGCGCTGCCGTGTAGAGCGAGACAAGGGTAAGGGGAGCAGTTGCCGCTCCGAATGTCGGCGCCCTGAGCAGTGCTTTTCGCCGCGCGATTTTTTGTAGACTTATAGCTGTCCGAAATATGAGGCTCGGTTGCTCTGCCGATCAGTACACAGGCAACAAGCCCTGCAAGAATTGCAAAGATTGACAAAAAAGATACACCCCCATTATGAAAGTCACATCTTTCCCTATAAACCACGATATCGGAGACATGAAAATTCATGTCTCCGATATTCGGACAATTATTTATGGAACACAGTTCCAATTATTGTGTTTTTGCCTCAAAAGACCAAATTAGTCGCTGATGTAAGGCAGAAGTGCTACGTGGCGCGAACGCTTGATAGCAATAGTCAGCTGACGCTGATGCTTTGCGCAGGTACCGGAAATTCTTCTGGGAAGAATCTTGGCACGCTCACTGATATACTTGCGAAGTCTCGCGGTATCCTTGTAATCGATCTCGTCGATCTTATCTGCGCAGAACTGGCAGACCTTCTTCTTTCTGCGCATACCTGTGCGGTAAGGCTTAGAAGCGTCTCTTTCGGTTCTCTCTCTATCCATTTTATGAAACCTCCTTTATTAAGATCAGAACGGCAGCTCGTCGTCACCCTCGAGTGTTTCGAACTGGGGTGCTGCGCCGCCCTGTGATGCCGGAGCCTGTCCGGCAGGCGTTGCGTACTGTGCGTCGCTGTAGGCAGACGGCATATATGCCGATGCGCCGTTTGCGGGACCCTCGCCCTTTGCATCAACAAAGTTGATCTCGTCAGCAACAACATCAGTGGAATACTGCTTGTTGCCCTGCTGATCGTTCCAGGTGCGAGTCTGAATGGAACCGACAACGCAAATTGATGAACCCTTCTGGAAGTATCTGCAAACAAACTCAGCCTGCTGACGCCATGCCGTTACGCGGATGAAATCCGCCTGGGGCTGACCGTTCTGTCCGTCCTCGCTTCTTGCAGCGAAACGACGGTTCACAGCGATGGTGAAGCTTGTTACCATAACTCCGCTGGGAGTCTGTCTTAATTCGGGAGTCGCGGTAAGGCGACCGCCGAGAATGACTTTGTTAAGATTGAAGTTTGCCATTGTCATTATCCTCCATTCCGTTTTCCGAATTATTCAGCGTCTTCAGCGGGAGCAGCTTCTTCGACAGGAGCAGCGGCAGCCTTCTTTGCGAGCTTCTTCTCGTCATGCTTGATAACGATCGAACGCAGAATGCCGTCGGTGATGCCGAATACACGCTCAAGCTCGAGCGGAAGAGTGGGAGCGCTCTTGAAGTTTACAAGAACGTAGTAGCCCTCGGTCAGATCGTTGATCGGGTATGCGAGCTTACGCTTACCCCATTCATCAACAGACTCGACGGTACCGTTAGCAGCGATAAGACCGGTGAACTTGTCAACCAGAGCCTTCACGCCCTCCTCACCCTGCTGTACATCAACGATAAACAGAGTTTCGTAGGATGAAATCTTATCCATTGTGTTACACCTCCTCATGGACATTAGACCGAACGCCTCAAAAATTTGCGTCCGGTAAGGAGAGAATACTTATGCATGGGCATAAATATTCCATACCGAATATGTATTATATCATAGTTTTTTTTGATTGTCAAGGGTTTTTTTGAAAATTCCCGTAATCGCTTGATTTTTTCAAGTTTGATTTTGCCGAGCGTGTATCGCTCCGAGCATTGGTGCTCCACGCGGTGCTTCGCACCGCGTGGGAGTTGCGATACTCGGAGCGATAAACTTCCCGACAAACAATAACTTATAGAGAAATTATTACCATATATTTATTGACATGACGTCACAGATGTGCTATAATTTACTGTAGATTAATTTATATACTAGGAGCAAAAGATTTTGAAAACACCATTTGTTACAAAAGCACAGCTTGAAAAAATCATCGAGACTTACCCCACCCCGTTTCACATTTATGATGAAAAGGGCATCCGTGAGCGTGCGCGCGCGCTTAACGCGGCATTTTCATGGAACAAGGGCTTCAAAGAATATTTCGCGGTGAAGGCTACCCCGAATCCCGTGCTGCTTGACATACTCAAGCAGGAAAACTGCGGCACCGACTGCTCCTCGCTCACCGAGCTTATCATGAGCGAAAAGGTCGGCTTTTCCGGAGACGATATCATGTTCTCCTCAAACGCTACACCTGCGGAGGACTTCAAGAAAGCCGCCGAGCTTGGCGCTATCATCAACCTTGACGATTTCACCCACATCGATTTTCTTGAAAAAACCATCGGTTACATCCCCGAAACCATATGCTGCCGCTTCAACCCCGGCGGAGACTTCCGTATCAGCACGCAGATTATGGGTTCCCCCAGCGAGGCAAAGTACGGTATGACCGAGGAACAGATTGTCGAGGCTTATAAGATACTCAAAGCAAAGGGTGCAAAGCGCTTTGGCATCCATGCGTTCCTCTCCTCGAACAACACCACCAATGAATACTATCCGACACTCGCCGGTGTACTCTTTAAGCTGGCTGTTGAAATTCAGAAGAAGGCGGGCGTTGACATCTCGTTCATCAACCTTTCCGGCGGAGTCGGTGTGCCCTATCTTCCCGATGCAGAACCGGCAGATATCGCGGTTATCGGCGAGGGCGTGCGCAAGGTGTACGAGGAGATCCTCGTTCCTGCAGGACTTGGAAATGTCTCGCTCTTCACCGAGCTTGGCAGATACATGCTCGCGCCTAATGGCATGCTTATCACAAAGGCAATCCACGAAAAGCATATATACAAGGAATACATCGGCTGTGATGCATGCGCGGCTAACCTCATGCGCCCCGCGATGTACGGTTCATATCATCACATCACCGTCATGGGCAAGGAAAACGAGCCGTGCGACCATATGTACGATGTAACCGGCGGTCTTTGCGAGAACAATGACAAATTTGCCATCGACCGTATGCTTCCCAAAATCGACATCGGCGACATACTCGCCATTCACGATGCAGGTGCTCATGGCTTCGCAATGGGCTATAACTACAACGGCAAGCTGCGTTCAGCAGAGCTTCTTTATAAGGAAGACGGTTCGGTTGAGCTTATACGCCGTGCTGAAACACCTGACGATTATTTTGCTACACTTGGCGTGACAAAATTTTTTAAATAAAGCACTTACGAAGAAATAAATTATGACCACCGGTCAAGCCGGTGGTCATAATTTATTCTTTAACAACATTGCAGACCTTAATACCGTAATATTCAAAAGCCCTCACGGCAGATTCATCTATCACCTCGCCGCATACGGCAATGGGTATCGCAGGGGGGCAAGCGATATCCGCGCTTGCGAGTGTACGTCCCACGGCGCTTTTTGCCGAAATCTCCTCTGATGGCGCGAATGATGCTTCACGCGGCGTCATAGCACGTGTCGGAACACCGACAGACGGAGGTTCTTTTTTTATCGCCTTTCTCGGCGCGGCAGACAAAAGCACACTTTCGATGAGTGCGAGTATATTCGCATCAATCTCAGGAGTCGGCATAAGGACAACATAATCGGAGTCGGAAAATTCACATTCTATCCCCTCACTCCGAAGAATCTCTGCAAGCTCATCCCCGGTGTAACCGAGCGATTTTGGAGCAAGTGTCAGCTTCATTGGCTCATTGCCCACAAGTGTATAGCCGTAATTACACAATTTATCCTTAAAGCCGGCGAGGCGTTTTACGAAAGTGCAAAGACGTTCCCGATAACCCTCTGACAAATATCGGTTGACGGCATCGAGCGACTGCAGTATAACATAGGACGGACTTGTTGAAGCAAACATCGACATCGCCTGCTCCGCCTGCTCACAAAGTGACTTTGGAGCATTTTTAGAGATATGCAAATATCCGCCGCCGGTTAAAGCAGGAAGTGTCTTGTGCGCCGAGTCGGCACATATATCAGCACCGAGTGCTATCGGATGCTGTGTTTTTGAAAGGAACTGCAGATATGCTCCGTGCGCATTATCGACCAAAAGAAGCATCCCGTGACGCCGACAGATTGCTGAAATCCCTTCGATATCCGCAATGTTTCCGAGATAATCGGGAGATGTGATATATACGGCGGTCGGTTTCTCGTCCATATCTGCGAGGTCTTTTTCGAGAGTCTCGGCTGTGATCTTGCAAGATATTATGCCCTCGTTTTTTTTCGGGCAGAGCCATACTATATCAAAATCGAGCAGTGCGGCAGTGTTCATGAAGACCTTGTGTGCATTTCGTCCTGCGGCAATGAGTGGGCGTTTACCCGATTCGAGCGCGTGGCGCATAGCGAGAAAGAGCATGGCACGTATTGAAAGAGATGAGCCCTCGGTTGAATATACGGTACGCGCGGTATTAAACAGCGTCTCGGCATTGGATTCGCTTTCGCGGATTATGCCGTGTGAAGAATAGAGCACATCCGCACCGTCGATTTCCGTGATATCGAGCGGTTCAGCGCCGAGCGCAGGTATGCCCTTATGCCCGGGCATATGCAATCTCGCCGTGCCACTGTCTATATAGCTTTTCACGAAATCACAGATCGGCGTTTTCATGTGTCAATTCCTTTCCTGATTTTAACTTACCCCTCAACAGCCTTTGCGGCTTCCAGCATTATCGCGCACTCCATACGCTTGCGGAAAAGCTCGCAGCCGTATTTGTAGATACCGTTTACCGAGCCGGTTGCGTGATATGCATTCGCCGCACATCCGCCGGAGCAGTAGAGCTTCGCCCAGCAGTCACGGCATTCCGGACGTGTGTACACGTTGCATGCGGCAAATTCGCCCTGACATACGGTGTTGGTAACGCCATTCCAAACGTCGCCAAGCTTGAATTTCTCCTCGCCGACAAACTGATGGCACGGATAAAGGTCTCCCCACGGCGTAACCGCCATGTATTCGGTACCCGAGCCGCATCCGGAAATACGCTTGTAGATGCAAGGACCGCCCTTAAGATCGATCATGTAATGATAGAAGGTAAAAGGCTTGCCCGCGCGGTGACGCTCGAGCATCAGCTCGGCGAGCTTCTCATACTGTTCGAGCACGATCGGCAGATCCTCCATAGTGAGCGCGGACGGATCCCCCTCGGCACAGACTACCGGCTCCATCGACAGCTCGTTGAATCCGAGATCGAGCATGGTCTTGATATCCTCTAAAAAGTCTGGGTTGGCGTGTGTAAATGTGCCGCGCATATAGTAATTTTTACCGCCGCGCGCGTCAACGAGCTTCTTGAATTTCGGCACGATCTTCTCCCAGCTTCCGTTGCCGGCAAAGTCGACTCGGAAACGGTCGTGAACTTCCTTTCGTCCGTCAAGCGAAAGAACGACATTCGAGCACTCGCGGTTAGCGAAGTCGATAACGTCATCGTCGATAAGCAGACCGTTCGTTGTAAGCGTGAAGCGGAAATTCTTGCCTGCCGCCTTTTCAACGGAGCGTGCATACGCGACAAGCTGTTTTACGACATCAAAATTCATAAGCGGTTCGCCGCCGAAGAAATCCACCTCGAGATTACGGCGTGTGCCGGAATTTGCGATAAGGAAATCAAGTGCCTGCTTGCCCACCTCGTAGCTCATAACCGCGCGCTCGCCGTGGTATTTTCCCTGACTTGCAAAGCAGTAGGAGCAGTTAAGATTGCAGGTGTGCGCGATATGTAGGCAGAGCGCCTTGACAACGCCCTTGGAGGTTTCCTTAAGATTTCCGGCAAGCGGCTCGAAAGTATCCTCGGCGAACAGCTGTCCTGCCGCGCGAAGGTCTTCTATCTGCTCACAGCATTCGTCAAATTCATCCGCGGCGATGCCGTGCTTACTTATCATTTCGGCTTTAAGAGCTTCTTTATCGTTTTCCTCGTACTTTTCAATTATATCGTAAGCAACCTCGTCAACAACGTGCACCGAGCCGGAATAGATATCGAGCACAATATTGAGGCCGCCGAGCTTATAGCAATGTATCATGTTTTTTCTCCTTGATTGTGTGTGAATTATTGTTTATCGGGGAGTTTAATGCTTCGATTATCGCAACTCCCACGCGGCGCTCTGCGCCGCCTGTCGGTATGCGAGGGTTCCACCCTCGTGCTCCCGGTCGGGGGCTGCCTTGCTCTCAAGCAAGACGGCTTCGCCGACTTGCTATAAAGTTCGGCAAAGCCGAACTTACACGCAGGTCACATAGTGACCTGCTGCCGATCAGCAATCCGCCCCCGACACCCCCGCTCGCCTCGGCTTAGCCGAGCCAAGGAGAGGAGTGCAGAGGGGAACCTATGGATCGGCGTTTGAGAGCAATTGGTTCCCCTCTGCGTATCGGCAGGCGGTGCGGAGCACCGCTTGGGAGCACCAACGCTCGAAGCGGCACTTCGCTCGCGCATGCCGCGCTCCGCGCGACAGCGCAGCAAACTCAAATTTATAGCATTAGCATACAATCAAAAAAGCCGCCATGCGGCGGCATTTTTGGTTTTTATTTCTCGCAAGCCTGATTAGCAATACCGCAGCTGGTCTTGCATGCGGACTGGCAGGAGGTCTGGCACTCGCCGCAGCCGCCATTCTTTGCGCTGTCACAAAGGCTCTTTGTTACGAGAGTCTTGATACGGGAAACCTTGCTCTCGCAAGCCTGATTAGCAATACCGCAGCTGGTCTTGCACGCGGACTGGCAGGAGGTTTGGCACTCGCCGCAGCCACCGTTCTTTGCGCTGTCACAAAGGCTCTTGGTATTTAAAGTTGTAATACGTTTCATAATTTATATGCTCCTTAAAGATAGATTTTAACATTAATTACTTATATTATACCATGCAAGTCGCATGATGTCAACGGAAACACGTCAAAAAGTTTGAAATTATTTTTACTCACTCAAAACTTACGTTTTTCTGAAGCCATGCAACAACGGCGTTCTCATCGTTACTGCCAATTACCGCAGTCGCGCGCTCCTTCAGCGCATCAATTGCATTTGCCACCGCGTATGCTTCGTCTGCGGCATCAAACATGGGGATGTCGTTTTCCGCGTCCCCGAATACTACCGTCTTTTCGCACC
This sequence comes from Candidatus Flemingiibacterium sp., assembly GCA_045634345.1. GTDB lineage: Bacteria > Bacillota > Clostridia > Oscillospirales > CAG-272 > Flemingiibacterium. The sequence goes on from JAZRAB010000057.1 coordinate 12,205, forward strand.
CGAGCAGGTCACACAGCTGCAGGACCGCACTTGCCTTGGATGCAGACGGCGAATGTATTTCAAGCCACATTTCGCCGCTGTAGTAATCTCTCGAAAAAATGCAATTGTAGCGCTCGCAAAGCTTATTATATGCAGGGCGGAGCGCATCTTCCGTATCGATACACAGCACGTAGAAAACCTCGCCGTCCCAAATACGCTCGGCATCGTGAATCGGGTTGTCGCGCGGATCGTCCTCGCGTGTCGATTGAAATTCTGCCGCCTCGCGCGAAAGGAGCTCGGGGACATAAGTGTACTTTTCCGTCTCGCCGTTCAGCGTATAGACAATCGGATGTATTCCGTGCGAGGTAAGTACGTTTTTTATATACGGAACGTCATCAAGCAGATTCTCGACAATACGCCGCCCGCTCAAGTTGTCGCGGATGAATACGCCGTTGTGAAGAATAATCGGTATCTTCGCTGAAATCTCGCTTGCAACCTGCATTGCCGTGTAGTAGGACCGTGCGGTTGCAAATGAAAATTTCAGCCCGCGCGCCGTCATTTCATTAATAGCCGCAACCGTTTCTTTCGGCATAGTCCCATCACTTTTCAACAGGGTACCATCAAGATCGGACACAAAAAGAGTTTTTGTAATATCGTATTTGCTCATTCGTCATCGTCCTCCGTCTGCGAATTTCCCTTCGCGCGGAAATTCGCCAATGGGTTTGCGGCGATTGCTTTTTTCATGTGGTCATCGCTGACGTGTGTATATATCTGCGTGGTATTGAGCTGCTCGTGACCGAGGATATCCTTAAGCACGCGCACATCGACATTGCCCGACTGATACATAAGAGTCGCTGCGGTATGACGCAATTTATGGGTTGAAAAATGCTTGTTCTCAAGCCCCGCGAGCTTAAGATACTTGTAAACCACCCACTGCACGGTTTTATTGCTGATACGCGAATGACGTGACGAGAGAAAAAGTGCGTTTCTGTCCTTGATCTGTACCTCATCAGCCGCGCGCACACGTAAATAGGTACGAATTGCATCACGACAAGCATCATTGAGGTATATCATTCGCTCCTTTGAGCCCTTTCCGACAACGCGAAGTGTCTCCATATCGCGGTCAATATCCGAAAGATTTATCCCGACAAGCTCGGAAAGACGCATGCCGCAGTTTAAAAAAAGCACAAGCATGCAGTAGTCACGCTCACGGGTTTTCGATGCTTCATCTGCGCGAACCGCTTCAAGAAGCTGTTCACTTTCGGAAAGCGTTAGAAATTTTGGGAGCGTTTTCTTTTTCTGTGGACTGTCGATGTTTTTTGTTGGATCGTTTTCAATCACGCGCTTGTTTACGGTCAAATATTTGTAAAAGCTCCGAAGCGCGGACAGCTTTCTTGAGCGAGCAGACCACTTATTGGAGCGGGATTCATAGACATAGTGCAAAAAATCGTAAATTTCCTCGGATGTTACAGATTCGATAAATGCTATATCTACATCTGTGATAACAACCGCCGAAAAATCCTCATCGCTGAGATTGCATGGGTCGGTACCGGTTCTTTTAACTACAAGGAATCTGAAAAAAGTACGCAAATCGAGCGCGTATTCGTCCATTGTTTTTTTTGAACGCTCCTGTACCGTCAACTTATATTTTATAAAGCTTCGCACGGCATCCGGCAATTCATCATAATCGATAAGCGTCTGCATACTGCACCTCCGATGGGTTTTGTATAATTCAATTATACAACAATGAAGCGTTTTTGTCAAGCGGGCACGCGCTTGACAAATTTGAGGTTGTCGCGTGGAGCGCGGCAAGTGCGAGGGGAGGGGTGTGCGGCTGCGAGAGGGGGGGCTCCTTGGGACTTGTGACGCCGCCTGCCGGTAAGCAGGGGGG
>JAZRAB010000058.1:0-15270 GCA_045634345.1 Candidatus Flemingiibacterium sp.
TGCCGTGACCGAGCCGCAGCGAGACACCGAACCGAAGCGTAGGAGCGGAGGTGAGGAGGGCCGCGCCTTGCGAGAGCGTTCTTCTCGAAGCTTTATACAAACACTCTATGAGCGAATGCGTTGTTTAAAGTTCTTTGCCAATGCTTTCAGCACATCTTCGATGTGCGGGCAAGAAAGCGACCCGTTCTCCCCAACAAACACCCCCACCAAAAAACGCCGTACATTTCCATGTACAGCGTGGATTTACATTATATGTACATACACCGTTTTGCCTTGCTTTTGGCAGGTGTCGATTACCATTTTGGTGCCGCGAGACTTGCCGTCCCAGAACGCTATGACAACATCGGCATAATCGATTATCTGAAAATTGCGGCGAATAGGAGCACTCCGTCCGTATAAATTGTACTCAGGCATAAACTCCGTTATCGGGATATTGTTTGCACTCGCGTATTCACGCGCGCAGGTGTCAACGCCCCTCGCACCGCCCGAAACCAATTCTGTCGTCCCCTCGGGCAAATACGCGCCGAGGTCGTTTACGATTATGCTTCTTGATCCTATTACTGCTACTTTCATAAAATTATCCTTTTACATATCATATATCTATTTTAGATGATTTTCAGATGCTTTTAACATCTATAGATGCATTATAACATATTAATGGTGTTAAAATAAATGCATAATATGTTAATAATGAGGTAATTACTTATGGCAATGACGAGTATTTCGTTTCGTCTCGATGAGGACATGCTTCATAAACTTCATTATATTGCAGACTATGAAGGTCGCAGTGCCAACGGTCAGATTACCGTTATGGTGCGAAATCTTATCGAGCGCTTTGAGGAAAAGCACGGCGAAATTCCGATAAGCAAAAGGAAAAAGTAAAAAAAGCGTGAGTTGTCCGAGCAAATTGGGGCGGCTCGCGCTTTTTTGTTTTGTCAAGACAACGCCTTTGCGCGGCACGCATTTCAATTCACGGCAGTGAAAAAGCATTGTTAAAAATGCACAAAAATCACGTCCGAGGCTTGATTTTCCATAAAAGTTGGAGTATAATAATAGGAGTGCGTCTGCATGGAAGCAGTCACTGTCTAGTAAAGGTCTTTTCCCCAAGATACGACAACATGTGTTTTTTCACCGTTGGAACGATAAAATAAGGAGATCACTATGTCACAAAAACAGGTGGACACCAACCCATTGCACAGCCTTACCGCGAAGATAAAGAGCATCGTCGGCGTCACACTCGGCGCACTTGCCTGCATCGGAGTCGGTATATATGTATCAACTATTTCTTCCTATGATGTCGCAATACGCGCAAGCATCAACGGAGAACCCTGCGGCTATGTCGCCTCCTACAGCGATATGCAGAATGCCGCATCCCTGCTTGAAAGCACCGTCCACAAGGCTACGGACGGAGATTATGACCCCGATATAACGGTTTCTTTCGAGCTGACACACACAAACGCTCCCGATTATTTGAGCGAGGAGGAATGCTCCGAGCTTCTTTGGGCGCAGATCGAGGACGATTTCTGCGAAGCATATATGCTTTATATTGACGACCGCCAAGCAGCCGCATATGAAGACGGAGACAAGCTCGAAGCGCTTATAGAGTGCATCGAGGGCAAGCTGCTCGAATCAAAAGCCGAGTTGTTTTGCGATGTTAAGATAAAGAACAGCCTGCGTGTTGAAAAGCAGCTTTGCTTAAAGTCAATGCTCAAATCCATTGATGAAATAGACGCTGTAATCAACCCACTCGCACAGATGGGAACGGACAATACAGATGCCGCCGCTAATGAAAATATAACCGCGGACATCACCGCGCAGATCGGTGCGCTCATGGCGGCAGCTCCCGAAATATTCGACGATCCCACCGCAGATTACGGTCTTCCCCGTTCGACGAACGCTACAGATGCCAACGAGGATGACCTCGCACTCGAATACAACTTTGTAAACACCGTCACCCTTGACGAAACGGCGCATTTTGAAACACGTTATGTCGATGATCCCACACGCTTTATCGGTACAGAAAAGCTCGCCCAGATTGGTGTCAACGGCGAGAAGCGCGTAACATACGATATACTGTACGATACTAACGGCAATATCGTCGGACGCGAGATGGTGGGTGAAAGTATAATTTCACCGGCAATCGACAAAATAATACTCGTGGGAACAAAAGAAATCCCCGACTCCGTGCCGACCGGTACATTTATTTGGCCCTGCGAAACGCCTTACGGCATTTCCTCCGGCTATGGCTGGCGTACCATCTACGGAAAGACCGAGTTCCACCTTGGCATAGACCTCCCCGACGCAGTAGGCTCCTCTATTTGGGCAGCCGACGGCGGCAAGGTCGTTTGGGCAGGCTTCACTCCCTCATACGGCAACAACGTCCGTATCGAGCATGCAGGCGGATACTCGACTCTTTATGCGCATCTTGATAGGATCCTCGTCTCAGTCGGCGATAAGGTATATCAAGGTCAGGAGATTGGTAAAATGGGTAGCACAGGACTTTCCTACGGAAGTCATCTGCATTTTGAAACCCGTCTTAACGACCTCACCTTTGATCCCCTTCAGGTTCTTCCGAAAAAATAAATATACATAGGAGCTTGTGCCCGCGCACAAGCTCCTATTGCATTAAAAATCAGGCGAAAGAGTATACTCTTTCGCCTGATTTGAATTAACATTGCTTATGCCTCAACCTCAGCCTCGGCAGTCTCGGGAACGACCTCCGGTGCTGCTGCGGCAAGCTCGACTTCTTTGTTGTAAGCGTCGATAACCGCCGCTTCAAGCTCACCTCTGAACTGTGCGTTGATCGGATGAACGATGTCACGATAAGTATTATCGGGATTCTTTCTGCTGGGCATTACGATGAAAAACTTATCTCTTGCGTTGATGACCTTGATGTCGTGAACCGCGAGCTGACCGTCAAAGGTCACAGAAACAATAGCCTTCATAGGGCCTTCGTCGAAAAGCTTTCTTACCTTGATATCCGTGATTACCATTTTTTCCTCCGTTTTTGCCCGTGGCAAGCGTCAGGGCGCATCGCATTTCTGTCGGGCTGACTTAATTTGTTTTGTTTGGGGATTCCTCTCACCCTGAGATTATTATACAATACAAATGTGAAAATTATGCAATCATTTTTTGAAATTTATAAGGCGGCAAAGAAAGTTTTTTATGACGTAGTTGCGTATGTTTTGTTACACAGTTTAGACTGTTTTGTGAATACCGCCGCAGCGCTGTCTTTTCATCGCGGCATGGATATATTTTGAAAAAAGACTTTTATTTTTATCCTTATTGTGATATAATAAGTATATATACATATGAACTCACAGGAGAAACAGCATGTACACAAGATATTCGGTGTCTCAAATTGAGGAAATATTCGCCGAGGCAAAATCCGTCTATTTTATCGGCATCGGCGGAATAAGCATGTCCTCGCTCGCGCATATTGCAATGTCAATGGGCATGCGCGTCGGCGGCTATGACCGCACCCCATCGGCTCTTACGCAGACTCTCGAAAAGGACGGTGCCACGGTCTATTACGAGCTTTCATCTGCTCATATCGATGACTATGATGTAATCGTTTACACCGCCGCAATCTCGCGTGATAACCCCGAGCTTGCGCACGCGCTCGCGCTTGATGCCGAGGGCAAAAAGCACTGCGTTTACCGCGCGGATTTCCTCGGATATTTAATGAGCCACCACAAAAACCGCATCGGCGTTTCAGGCATGCACGGCAAAAGTACTGCCACTTCGATGATATCGCATATCTTTCTCGCCGCTGACCGCGATCCGACCATCGTATCGGGTGCGGAGCTGTCCGCGATAGGCGGCGCGTACCGTATCGGTTCGCGCGAAAATTTTATCATGGAAGCCTGCGAATATCAGGATTCCTTCCTCTCATTCACTCCGAACATAGCGGTCGTGGTGAACATCGACATGGACCACCCCGACTACTTTGCCGACCTCAATCAGATAATCACCTCCTTCAAGCGCTATCTCTCTATCGCAAATGACGGATACGCTGTTATCAACACCGACAATGCAAATGTGCGTCTCGCATGCGAGGGATATTCAGGTACTCTCGTAAGCTTCGGTACGAGTGCAAGCGCCGATTTCACGGCGGCAAACATAACCACAGACCACGGCAGACCGGAATTTGATATAATCAAAAAGGGCAGCTTCTTCGCCCATGTCAAGCTCGGCGTAAGTGGTCGCCATAACATAATGAATGCGCTCGCCTCGGCTGCGGCGGCAGACATCTGCGGAGTGGACGCAGAGGCAATTGCGACAGGGCTTTCCGCCTACAAGGGAGCAAAACGCCGCATGGAGCTTCGCGGAAACGTGACCGGTCTCGCAGGCGGCGCAAGCGTACCTCTTTACGATGACTACGCCCACCATCCAACCGAGATCCGTGCGACCCTCTCGGGTGCGCTTGAATGTGGCTATGAGCGCGTGTTCGTAGTATTCCAGCCGCACACATACTCGCGCACGCATGAGCTTTTTGACGAGTTTGCCGCATCCTTTGACGGTATACAGCTCATTTTAGCTGACATCTACGCCGCGCGTGAGACAAACGTGTCCGGCGTAAGCTCGGAAGCCCTCGCCGAAAAAATAGACGGCGCGGTGTATCTTCCGTCGAACGAGGCAATTGCAGAGTATCTGCGCCGCGAGCTTCGTGACGGCGACATGCTGATCGTCATGGGAGCCGGCGACATCATAAAGCTCGACGATCTGCTTCTATAAGTCAGGCACTTGACAAACTGCCGCAGTTTATGTTATAATGAAAGACCAATAAATAAAGAATAATGGAGTGTTTCAAATGTCAAATATATGGCACGATATTTCCCCCAAGCGCATCAATCCCGAGGATTTTGTCTGCGTTGTCGAGATTTCAAAGGGAAGCAAGAAAAAATACGAGCTTGACAAGGAAACCGGTTACATCATGCTCGACCGCATCCTTTACACCTCAACTCACTATCCGGCAAACTACGGCTTCATTCCGCGTACCTACGGCGATGACCATGACCCCCTCGACGTCCTCCTGCTCTGCTCGGAATCACTCGAACCGCTCTCGCTTGTGCGCGCGTACCCGATCGGTGTGATTTCGATGATAGACAACGGAAGAAACGATGAAAAGATCATCGCTATTCCCTTCTCCGATCCGACGTACAATCACTATACAAACATCGACCAGCTTCCGGCGCACATATTCGATGAGATGAGACATTTCTTCAGGGTCTACAAGAATCTCGAAAACAAAGAGACTGCGGTAAATGAGGTTGCGGACCGCGGCACTGCCGTTCAAGTTATTGAGGCGGCTATCAACAGTTACGTTGACAATTTCTGCAAATAAAAAGCAAGCTGTATGCGAAAAGCGTACAGCTTGTTTTTTATTAACAAACGCCTACTCTCTCTGTCGTTTTTGCATGCGCCGCCAATTGTAGAAGCCGTAAATATCGTTGGCGAAGAACATAACAAAGCAGAACACCATCGGAAGATATGAGATGCTTTCAAGTGCCGCGAGAATCCACAGAATTATCAGCACAATATCATTTGCCGCATATGCAAGCGCGTAGTACGGACTTCTGCAAAAAGTCAGGTACGATGCCAAAAAGCTGGTCGTAACCGAGAGCGTGCTGATAATCAAATTCGCATTCCCAAGTGCGCGAAGAATAAAATAGAACAACGCCGTTACCGCAAATCCGCCAACTATCATAACAAGCGCGTTTTTGCGCGTAACTTTGCTCACTCGAACCTCTTTTGTACCCTCATACGGATGCCGTATCCATTCGATAACCGTTACCAGCGCAATCGGCGCGCTCATGCAAAGATAGGTTATCATCTCCCCATAATATCTGAAAAAGAACGAAATAATACCGTAAAATACAGCAAACACCACGGTCAGCACCTGCCCGAGCACATATCCCTTTGCGACAAATATGAGCGCGGTCACGCCGACGAGTGATGCAATCATCTCAAGAACTCCGCCGCCGCGCGAGAGGAGATACGAGGCGATTATGACGGCAGAGGAAACAATCCACAGCGTCATCTCGAATTTGGTGAGATCGTAAAACGGATTTTTTGATTTCATACAAATTACCATGTCTTTGCAAAGCAAAGACTTCCTTACTTGTCAATATTTTTGTTGGTTTCGCACACGAAATCGGCGGCGAAGCCGACAAAGACAAAATTTCGTTGCGTGAAAAATCTATTTTTCACGCCAGCTCCTTGCTTGTCGATATTTTTGTCGGTTTCGTATGCGAAATTGGCGGCGAAGCCGACAAAGACAAAAATTCGTTGCGTGAAAAATCTATTTTTCACGCTAGCTCCTTATAAAAAAGCATTCGCCATGCACATCTTCAAAGACCTAACGATGTGCAAGCGAATGCTTATTTCGCATTCCCCACCCGGTGGCGGGATTTTTTATCTGATAATGTTTACCTTGATGATACCGTCAATTGCGGAAATCTTTGCGGCGATATCGTCCATCGTCGCATCGGAAAGATTACCGAGGACCTCAAGAATCGAGTATGCGTAGTCCTTCTTTGAACGGTTAGCCATATTTTCGATGTTGATGTTTTCAGCCGAAACAACGCTCGAAATCTGAGCTATAATATTCGGGATATTCTTGTGAAGCACACAGATGCGCACATCGCCGCTGTGAGGCATCGAAACATTCGGGAAGTTGACCGAATTAACGATATTACCGATCTCAAGGTACTCACGAAGCTGCTTTGCTGCCATAACTGCGCAGTTGTCCTCGGACTCCTCGGTGGATGCGCCGAGATGGGGGATAGCGATAACGCCCTCCATACCTGCAGTACGAGCGTTCGGGAAATCGGTTACGTAACGTCTTACCTTACCGGACTTAAGAGCCGCTTCGATATCATCGTCATTGACAAGAGCGTCGCGTGCAAAGTTAAGAATGATAACGCCGTCCTTCATCATTGCGATGGTGTCCTTGTTTATCATGTACTTGGTCGATACGGACGGATCGGGATTATCAATAAGCGGAACGTGAATCGAGATGATATCCGAGTTTTTGAAGATATCCTCACGTGTATTTACCTTATGTACGGCACGGGAGAGGTTCCATGCGGCTTCAACCGAGATGTACGGGTCACATCCGAGAACGTCCATGCCGAGGTGTACAGCGGCATTAGCAAGCGGACCGCCGATAGCACCGAGACCGATGATACCGAGTGTCTTGCCCTTTATCTCTGTTCCGGCGAACTTGGACTTTTCCTTTTCAACGAGCTTTGCCACGTTGGGGTCATCCTTCGCAGTCTTTACCCAATTGATACCGCCAACGATATCGCGGCAGGCAAGAAGCATACCGCAAAGCGCCGCTTCCTTAACACCGTTTGCGTTTGCGCCGGGGGTGTTGAATACTACGATACCCTGCTCTGCGCACTTATCGAGCGGAATGTTGTTTACACCGGCACCGGCACGTGCGATAGCCTTTAAGTTATCGCCGAACTCCATGTCATGCATAACAGCGGAGCGCACCATAATCGCATCGGGATTTTCAATATTGTCGGCAACCGCGTAATTTTCATCGAAAATGTCAGTGCCGCATTTTGCTATTTTATTGAGAAGCTGTATATTTTTCATTTATATAACCATTGCTTTTGCGCCAGCAAAAGCTTCCTTTCTCCCCTTCTTGGGGCACGGTTTGCGAAGCAAAACTTTAGTCGAAGACTAAAGTAGAGCCACAAAAGGGAGTTTGAAAATTTATTTTCAAACTTTTAACCTTCCTTATGCCTTAGGATTTTCCGCCGCGAACTTCTTCATGAAGTCAACAAGCGCCGCAACGCCCTCGTAAGGCATCGCATTGTAAATGGAAGCTCGCATACCGCCGACAGAACGGTGTCCCTTAAGGTTCATGAGTCCTGCCTTCTCTGCTTCCTTCGGGAACTTCTTGTCAAGCTCCTCAACGCCGGTAACGAAAGTAGCGTTCATCATCGAACGGGATTCCTTCTTAACAGGCGCGATGTAATAATCCTGCGAATCGAGGTAATCATAAAGAAGAGCCGCCTTCTTTACGTTCATTTCCTGCATCTTCTCAAGTCCGCCAAGCTGAAGAATCCATTCATAAACGAGTCCTGCGACGTAAATAGCGTAGCAAGGAGGAGTGTTGTACATAGAATCGTTTTCAGCCATAAGCTGCCAATCAAGCATGGAAGGAGTCTCGGGACGTGCATTTCCGAGAAGGTCCTCACGAACGATAACAACAGTCAGACCGGCAGGAGCCATGTTCTTCTGTGCGCCTGCATAGATAACGCCGAACTTCGAAACGTCAACCGGCTCGGACATGATGCAGGAGGACATATCGGCAACAAGCGGAATATCACCGGTATCTGGGATATAGTTAAACTTTGTGCCGTAAATGGTGTTGTTGTAGCAGATGTGTACGTAGTCCGCATCGGGGCGGAAGGACTCACGGGTAGTCTCGGGAATGTATGTAAAGTTATCTTCCTTAGAAGATGCAACCGCCTTCGCATCGCCGTACTTCTGTGCTTCCTTGTAAGCCTTGGTGGAGAACTGACCGGAAAGAATATAGTCAGCCTTACCGGTCTTCATAAGGTTAAGCGGAACAGCCGCAAACTGTGTGGATGCACCGCCCTGCAAAAAGAGCACCTTATAGTTATCCGGAATATTCATTACCTTGCGGAAATCCGCTTCAGCTTTCTTGATGATTGCATCGTATGCCGGCGAACGGTGGCTCATTTCCATAACGGACATGCCTGCGTCACCGTAATTTACAAGCTCGGACGCTGCCTTTTCAAGCACCGGCAGCGGAAGCATCGAAGGACCTGCGGAAAAATTATATACTCTGTTCATGATAAATTACCTCCAAAAATTCTACCAATAGTGGATATAATAATAAAGATTACTACTATTATAAACCATTATTAGATTTATGTCAATAGCTAACCTGCCAATTTTGAGCACTTTAATCGAGTAAATTTTGTAAACCTCAAATTGCCACATATATTTTTTGAATTGCGCGCAAAAAATAGAGTTGCAGTAATTATAATTTAGGAGGCATTATCAAATGGCAAACAAATTCACAGGTGTAACAAAGGCGGCGATTGCCGGAGCAGTGTTCGGGAGTGCCGTAGGTATGGTAGCCGTACCTCGCGCACATCACAAAAAGAAGCGCCGCTCGCGCACCATAGCTGAAAGTACAAGCAACACTCTGCGCACCGTCGGTACAGCCATGCAGAATGTTGCGGATATTATCGGACGATAATTTACGCCACGCTGCGCGAATAAATCAAGTTATTTTTTTGTGAGTGTCACTGTCTCGAGCATTGGCACTCCCTGCGGTGCGTTGCACCGTCTGCCGGATTGCTCGCGGCGGTATTCCCGCCGCTCGGGAGGTGGAGGTGTTGCGCTCAGGCGCCGCTCTGCCCTGCTCGAAGCCTTAGCCAAACAGTCTATGAGAGTATGCGTTGTGTAAAGTTCTTTGCGGAGCTTTCTTTCAAGAAAGCGACTCGTCTCCCCATATAAAAACCGGAAGCATCAAAATGCTTCCGGTTCAATTATATTAAAGCACGCGCATTGCGACAAACTTTTCGCTTACCGTAATGCCAATATCAAGCAGACAAACCTCGTCCGTAACTACTGCGTAGCAGTCCTCGCTGTCCTCAAGAACCTCTGCGCCAAGCGAGCAGAGGCAGTGGCTCGGCTTCTTGTCAAAACGCAGATACCAACGCGACTTGAGTCTGTCCGCCGAAAGAATCTCCTCATCGGAAAGACGTTCCCAGACCTGCGTTGTGTGTACGGGGTGAGAGAGATACGTTGCAATTTCGATTATGTCCGATACAACCGCGCTTGCCGTGGGCAGCTTGCCCGCGCCGCGTCCGTAGAACATTACATCTCCGATAGCGTTTCCGTTTACGAGCACACCGTTGTAAACATCGCTGATGCTTGACAGCGGATTCGAGTGACGCACAAGAGTCGGGCAAACGCACGCGCTCACCTTATCGCCCACGCGCACCGCTTTACCGATGAGCTTTATCGAAGCGCCGAATTTTTCAGCGTTCGCAACGTCTCTGAGGGTGACGCCTCTGATGCCCTCGGTCTGCACCTTTTCAGGCGGCACAAGCTTACCGAATGCAATCGCCGAGAGAATAGCAATCTTGCGGCAGGTGTCGATACCGTCAACGTCGGCAGAGGGATCGCGCTCGGCATATCCCTTTTCCTGTGCCTCCGCAAGTGCGGTGTCAAAATCCTTGTGCTCATTTATCATCTGGGTTAAGATGTAGTTTGTAGTACCGTTAAGAATACCGTTGACCTCGGTAATATCGTTTGCGGTCAGACAGTTGCCGATGGGGTGAATTACGGGTATACCGCCGCCGACACTTGCTTCAAAAAGGTAACGTACATTGTTCTCTGCCGCTATCTTAAGAAGCTCGGGGCCGAAGGTCGCAACGACCTCTTTGTTTGAAGTAACCACACTCTTGCCGGCCTTCATTGCCGCGCTCGAAAATTCAAACGCCGGGTGTGAGCCGCCCATAAGCTCGGCACAAATCTTTACCTCGGGATCGTTTATTATTACGTTTACGTCATGTACTATTTTGTCAGCGAAAGGGCTGTCCGGGAAATCGCGCAGATCGAGGATGTACTTGATGTTTATCTCCTCGCCGACACGCTCGGAAATGAGCTTTGCGTTCTGTACAAGAACCTCAGCCGTTCCGCTTCCAACCACGCCGAAGCCGAATATTGCTACATTTATCATTGTCTTTGTCCTTCTGTTATTAAATTGATATCATCTATTATATCACATCAATCGTGTTAATGCAATAAATTTTCAAAATTTCCCCAAAATCAAGTCAAATAGCGAAGAATAAGCTTTGGGATGGTATAAAGATCGTCGAACGGCGGATAACGCATAGGATTCAGCTCGAAGTAAGACGAGCTTCTCATTATCGAGGATTCGGTACTGAAGGTATCAAATCCCGCCTTGCCGTGATATCTGCCCATTCCGCTCTCACCGACACCGCCAAACGGCAGATGCGGATTTGCCACCTGCATAAGCGTATCGTTTATGCAACCGCAGCCAAAATCAAGCTCTCTCACAACCGAGCTGCAAGTGTCGCGGTCCTTTGAGAAGAGATAAAGAGCAAGCGGCTTCGGACGCTTACGGAGGGTATTTATTACCGTGTCTATATCGTCGAACTCAAACACGGGGAGTATCGGACCGAAGATTTCTTCACTCATCAGCTTTGAGTCCTTATCGATCTTTTCCATAAGCGTAAGCGAGATACGTCCGGTCGTCTCATCAGCTTCTCCACCCATTAACACAGTACCGTCGGAGAGATAATTTTTCAGGCGGTCAAAGTGCATGCGATTAATGATTCTCGGATAGAATCCGTTATCGCAGGGCGTATCGGAGACGAATTTATCATGATATTCCTTGATATATCCGAGCAGCTCATCCTTTACCGAGCTTTCGACAAACAGATAGTCAGGGGCGATGCAGGTCTGTCCGGCATTTATAAGCTTACCGGAAACGATACGGCGCGCCGCAAGACGAAGATTCGCGGTCTTGTCAACGATGCACGGACTCTTGCCGCCAAGCTCAAGCACCACGGGAGTGAGCTGATCCGCCGCCGCCTTTGCAACAATGCGAGCTACAGCCGGACCGCCGGTGTAAAACACAAGCCCGAACTGCTCACGCTTGATAGCCTTGATAGCTTCAAAGCTATCCATATATGCGGCGATGTATTCGCGGTCGAAATAGCGGTCGATAAGCTCGCAGAGCAGCTTGCTTGTATTGGGCGAGTGCTCGGAGAGTTTAAGTATCGTGCAGTTTCCTGCCGCGATGGATGAAATAAGCGGCATGATCGCAAGCTGGAACGGATAGTTCCAGGGCGAAAAGATCATGACTGTTCCGCGCGGACGGGGAAGCTTACAGCTGATTGACGGGAACATATAAAACGGCGTGGGTACCGCTTTAGGTGCACTCCAAAGCCTCAAATTCCGCAGGGTATGGTTGATCTCCTGATCGACCATACCAATTTCGGTGAGATAGCCCTCACGGTAGGATTTACCGAGGTCGGCATGAAGTGCATCGAGTATGCGTTCCTCATTATCGCGGATCATTATCTTTAAATTAATCAAAAGTTGACGGCGGAACGATATATCGCGCGTTTTGCCTGTACGGAAAAAATCACGCTGTATTTTGATTATCTCATGAAGTTCAGCGGCAATGCCGTTTATCTTTGGCTGGCTGTTTTTCTTGTGTGAATTGGATGTACTCATAGTATTCCTCCGTGCACGTGTATAGTTATCTAAGTATATTATATACCATCAAATGTTAAAAAAGCAACCCCCTTTGGCATATTTGTTATGAATTTGTAGGGAAATTTTAAAAATATAGTTTGTCTGGGGAATTTATTGCTCCGAATGTTGGTGCTCCCACGCGGTGCTTCGCACCGCCTGCCGGTTTGCTCGCGGCGGCTTTGCCGCCGCTCGGTCGGGGGCTGCCTTGTCGCTCAAGCAAGACGGCTTCGCCGACTTGCTGCCGATACCATAGGTTCCCCTCTGCACTTCCCTCCTTGGCTCGGCTATCTCGGCTGCATATGTTTTAAAATTTTGATGCGTTAAGTCACTTTCGACAGTAAACAACATTAATATGGTTAAATGAACGACGTCCCTTCGCGGTTGTTGGGACACCAAACCGTAGCGGAGGAGCGGAGGTGAGGAGGGCCCCGACTACCGAGAGCTTTTCCCTCGAAGCTATATGCGAACACTCTATGAGCGAATGCGTCGAGTAAAGTTCTTTGCCAGGCTTTCTTTCAAGAAAGCCGCGCATCCCCTTATGCAAAAATCAAAAAAACCGCTTGACAAAACAAAAACAGTGGTGTATAATAATGATATAAAAGCTGAACGGACAGATGTGTTTTTTCGATTTCAGAGAGGGATTTATTGCTGTGAGAATCCTATCGCAAGGATGCGTACATTAACCGCCGTTCATTGGGATGCCCCAATATGCTCCGTGCAGGAAATGGCACGGCGGATGCCACCGTTATAGGGCGTTGCGGTGTGTGCCGCAAAACAGAGTGAAAAATCGGGTGGAACCGTGGGAATTATCTCACCCCGAAGGTATAATTTTATTATTATGCCTCGGGGTGTTTTTGTATCCCCGGGGACACGAAAGGAATGGTATTTTTATGTTCAAAATCAAGTTTGACGGCATCGAGCCCATCACCCTCGATGCCCCCATTACCGTTTATGAGGCGGCAAAGGCACAAAACCTTACCGACCGTTCTTCCCTCGCGGCAAGTGTCAACGGAAATGTCGTTGCACTCTCCTACGAGCTTTCCGAGGATGCGGATGTCAAGATCCTCACCTTTAACGACGCAGACGGCAAGCACGTGTTCTGGCACACCGCATCGCACATCCTCGCGCAGGCGGTAAAGCGTCTCTACCCGGCGGCAAAGCTGACAATCGGTCCCGCCATCGAGAATGGCTTCTACTATGACATCGACAGTGATACTGCGTTCACGCCCGATATTCTTTCCGCAATCGAAGCAGAAATGCAGAAGATCGTTAAGGAAAACCTCCTCATCGAGCGCTTTACTCTCTCGCGTGAGGAGGCAATCAAGCTTATGACCGAAAAGGATGAGCCGTATAAGGTGCAGCTTATCGAAGAGCTTCCCGAGGGCGAGGAAATCTCCTTCTACAAGCAGGGCGAATTTACCGATCTCTGTGCAGGTCCGCACATTTTCTCCACCGGCGCAGTCAAGGCACTCAAGCTCATTCAGTGTACCGGCGCATATTGGAAGGGAGATCAGAATAACAAGCAACTTCAGCGCATTTACGGAGTTGCATTCCCTGCAAAGGATATGCTAAAGGCGCATCTTGAAGCAGTCGAAGAGGCAAAGAAGCGTGATCACAACAAGCTCGGACGTGAGCTTGAGCTGTTCACCACAGTCGATACCATCGGTCAGGGCTTGCCGATACTTCTTCCTAAGGGCGCACGCATCATCCAGCTTCTCCAGCGTTGGATCGAGGATGAGGAACAGAAGCGCGGCTACCTTCTCACCAAGACTCCGCTTATGGCAAAATCCGACCTCTACAAGATCTCCGGTCACTGGGGCCATTACAAGGAAGGCATGTTCGTCCTCGGCGACGAGGAAAAGGACAAAGAGGTATTCGCACTCCGTCCGATGACCTGCCCATTCCAATATCAGGTATTCTTAAACCGTCAGCGCTCCTACCGTGATCTGCCTATGAGACTCGGCGAGACCTCTACCCTTTTCCGCAATGAGGACAGCGGCGAGATGCACGGCCTTATCAGAGTCCGTCAATTCACTATCTCCGAAGGACATCTCATTCTCCGTCCCGAGCAGCTTGAGGAAGAATTCCGCGGATGCCTTGAGCTTGCCAAGTACACCCTTGACACTCTCGGTCTCGGCGAGGACGTTTCCTACCGCTTCTCCCAGTGGGATCCGAACAACCGCGAAAAGTATATCGGCACAGAGGAACAGTGGGATGAGGCACAGGGTATCATGAAAAAGATACTCGACGATATCGGTCTTGAATACGCTATCGGAATCGGCGAAGCGGCGTTCTACGGTCCTAAGCTTGACATTCAGATCAAGAACGTGCACGGTAAGGAAGATACCCTTATCACCATTCAGATCGACCAGCTCCTCGCAGAGCAGTTCGGCATGGAATATATTGATGTTGACGGTCAGAAGCGCCGTCCGTACATCATCCACCGCACCTCGGTCGGATGCTACGAGCGCACACTTGCACTGCTTATTGAGAAATACGCTGGCGCATTCCCGATGTGGCTCTCGCCTACGCAGGTTGCGGTGCTCCCAATCGGATTCGAGCAGCATGAGTACGCAGAAACGCTCAACGCCAAGCTTGAAGCGGCAGGTATCCGTACATTCCTCGACGAGCGCAACGAGAAAATCGGTTACAAGATCCGTTCTGCACAGCTTGAAAAGATACCGTACATGCTTGTCATCGGCGCAAACGAGGTTGCCGACGGCACAGTTGCGGTACGCTCGCGCAAGGGCGGCGACATGGGCACGATGAGCTTTGACGAGTTCCTCGGCAAAGCCCTCGTCGAAATCAACACCAAGGCAAGATAAGATAAAGGCTGTATCGCTACGCGGTACAGCCTTTATTGTGTAGTTGCTGTTTGTGGGGGGTGATGCTTCGAGCGTCGGTGCTTCCTCGCGGTGCGCTGCACCGCCTGCCGTTATTGCTCGTGACGGCAAAGCCGTCACTCGGTCGGGGGCTGCCTTG
>JAZRAB010000059.1:0-2180 GCA_045634345.1 Candidatus Flemingiibacterium sp.
CACGACCCCAACGACTTTGAGGTTGGCCGCCGTCACAACCTGGAAATCATCCGTGTTATGAACGACGATGCCACCATGAACTCCCACGCAGGTAAGTATGAGGGCATGGACCGTTATGAGTGCCGTCGCGCCCTCGTTGCCGACCTGGAAGCCGAAGGCTATCTCATCTCGGTTGAGCCGCACGCGCATAATGTCGGCACTTGCTACCGCTGCAAGACCACAGTAGAACCGCTGACCTCGAATCAGTGGTTTGTTAAGATGGAACCGCTTGCAAAGCCGGCGCTTGCCGCGGCAGAGCAGGGGGATGTTAAGTTTGTTCCCGAGCGCTTCACAAAGATATATAACAACTGGATGGAGAATGTACATGATTGGTGTATCTCCCGTCAGCTCTGGTGGGGACACAGAATCCCTGCTTACTACTGCGATAAGTGCGGTGAGATGGTTGTCTCCAAAACGGATGTTGATACATGTCCGAAGTGCGGTGCTAAAATGCGTCAAGAGGAGGACGTGCTTGATACATGGTTCTCGTCCGCGCTTTGGCCGTTCTCAACTCTCGGATGGCCTGAAAAGACGGAAGACCTTGAATATTTCTACCCCACGAGTGTGCTCGTTACCGGTTATGATATCATCTTCTTCTGGGTTTCACGCATGATCTTTTCCGCTCTTGAAAACACCGGAAAAGCACCGTTTGAGCATATCTTTATCCACGGTCTCGTTCGTGACGAGCAGGGACGTAAGATGTCAAAATCTCTCGGAAACGGCGTTGATCCGCTCGAAATTATCGAAAATTACGGTGCGGATGCGCTTCGTTATGCGCTTATTACGGGTAACGCTCCGGGTAACGATATGCGCTATTCCGATAAGAAGGTTGAAGCGGCGAGAAATTTTGCGAACAAGCTTTGGAACGCATCGCGCTTCACGCTTATGAATCTTACTATCGACAAGGTAGAGCTTCCCGAAGCATCAAAACTCAAGGCTGAGGATAAGTGGATACTTTCAAAGCTCAACACCCTTATCGGTGAGGTTACAGCAAATATTGATAAGTTTGAGCTTGGTGTTGCACTCTCAAAGCTTTACGATTTCGTTTGGGACGTGCTCTGCGATTGGTACATCGAGCTTATCAAGCCGCGTCTTAACGAGGGTGATACCGATGCGCAGAATGTACTTTGCTACGCACTCGGCGAGACTCTTAAGCTTCTTCATCCGTTCATGCCGTTCATTACCGAGGAGATTTATCAGGCAATACCGCATAACAGTGAATCTATCATGATTGCCGAGTATCCGAAATACAGTGCGGCGCTTGAATTCCCGACCGAGGAAGCACAGATGGCGAAGATCATAGAGGCGATTACCCTTATACGTAACCGCCGTGCAGAGATGAATGTTGCCCCCTCAAAGAAGGCGAAGGTAATCATCGTTACTGCAGACCGTGCATCTTATTCGGATGATACTATTAAGTTCTTCCAAAAGCTTGCTTCGGCATCAGACGTTGAGTTCGTTGACTCTTATGCAGACGAAAATGCGGTACAAATCGTTGCGGCTGGTGCTACTATATTTATTCCGCTCGGTGAGCTTATCGACTTTGCAAAGGAACGTGAGCGCCTTATAAAGGAGCGTGAGAAGTACGTTTCTGAAATTGACAGAGTTGAAAAGAAGCTTGCAAACGAGGGCTTTGTTTCAAAGGCTCCTGCACAGCTTATCGAAGCAGAAAAGGCAAAAAAAGAAAAGTTTATTGAACAGCTTGCTGCTGTTGACGCGGCTATAGCAAAACTCGGTTGAAATTAAATATAGTAAAAAAGCGTGGACACAAAGCGTGATATCCTTATCGGAGAAGTCACACAAACCGAATAGGATAGCTTAAACAACAAAAATACCGGCCATCATCATTGATGACCGGTATTTTTGTCTATTGATCTTTTTCCCAGATGTCTATTATCATGCACAGAAAAAGAATTGCAATACTAAATTTGGATAACCATTCGCTACTAATGTTTAGAGACCTGAGACTATAGCTAATTAACAAGGAAATATAAATCATAAGTACTTCCTGTATGCCTTTAAACACAATATCTTTGTATAAGTATATTGTTCGTTGTTTTATTCTTATCCTAAGTAGCGGATCTTGATTATTAAAAAAGACTCCCAATTGACAAAGAATTGTGAAAATAAGTGCAGCAAGG
>JAZRAB010000060.1:0-7947 GCA_045634345.1 Candidatus Flemingiibacterium sp.
AGGGACGTCAGTTCAAGGTATATCGCGGTATGGGCTCTCTCGCGGCTATGGAAAAGGGATCCAAGGATCGCTATTTCCAGGAGAACTCGCGCAAGCTTGTGCCCGAAGGCGTTGAGGGACGTGTTCCTTACAAGGGACCGCTTTCCGACACTGTATTCCAGCTTATCGGCGGTCTGCGTGCAGGCATGGGTTACTGCGGTTGTCCGACTGTTGCAGAGCTTCAGGAGCGCGGACAGTTCATCCGCATCACCGGTGCGGGACTTCGTGAATCCCATCCTCACGATATCAACATTACCAAGGAAGCTCCGAACTACTCTGTACAGAGCGGATTATAATATTGAATTACAAAGGCATCTGCATAGTGCAGATGCCTTTTCGTTTTATATAAAACGGAGCAGGGATTAAATCTGCTCCGTTTTGTATTTAGCTTTCGCTTCTTTCGCCGAGAATATCGCGGTAGTAACGGTAAAAATTCTCGTATTCGCCGGCATCAAGAGCATCGCGTATCTTCTGCATAAGTTCATTGTAGAAGTACAAATTATGCAGTACAGCAAGGCGCATGCCAAGCGTTTCTTTTGCTTTGAACAAGTGGCGGATATACGAGCGGCTGTAGGCTCTGCAGGCAGGGCATCCGCAGTTTTCGTCTATCGGACGCGGATCGCGTGCGTATTTTTCATTAAGCAGGTTCATTTTTCCGTGCCATGTGAAAATATTTCCATGACGTGCATTACGGCTGGGCATTACGCAGTCAAAGAAATCAACGCCGCGGTGGACGGCTTCAAGTATGTTGCATGGGGTACCAACCCCCATCAAATAACGCGGTTTATCCTTTGGCATATGCGGCTCAACAACGTCGATGGTCGCATACATTTCTTCAGCGGATTCGCCGACAGCAAGGCCGCCTATAGCATAACCGTCGCAGTCAAGCTCGGCAATCTGCTTCATATGCTCAATACGAAGGTCGGCGTAGGTGCTTCCTTGGTTGATACCGAAAAGCATCTGATTTTTATTGATTGTTTCAGGAAGGGAATTAAGGCGCGCCATCTCCGCTTTACAGCGAACAAGCCAACGTGTGGTACGAGCAATCGAGTCCTTAGTATACTTATACTCGGCAGGATTTTCGATACATTCATCAAACGCCATAGCGATTGTAGAGGCGAGGTTTGACTGTATCTGCATGGATTCCTCCGGACCCATAAATATGCGTGCACCGTCTATGTGCGAGGCGAAGCGAACGCCTTCCTCGGTGATTTTACGAAGCTGTGCGAGAGAGAAAACCTGGAATCCGCCGGAGTCGGTAAGAACGGGCTTGTCCCAATTGAAGAATTTATGGATACCGCCCATATATGCAATAAGCTTATCGCCTGGGCGCAGATGCAGGTGATAAGTATTTGATAGCTCCACCTGACAGTTGACCTCATGAAGATCCATAGTTGAAATACCGCCCTTGATAGCGGCACAGGTGCCGACATTCATAAATACAGGGGTCTGTATAGTTCCGTGCACAGTCTCAAACTGTCCGCGGCGTGCATTGCCTTCTTGTTTTAACAGTGT
This sequence comes from Candidatus Flemingiibacterium sp., assembly GCA_045634345.1. GTDB lineage: Bacteria > Bacillota > Clostridia > Oscillospirales > CAG-272 > Flemingiibacterium. Next base: position 1,555 of record JAZRAB010000060.1, read on the forward strand.
AAACATTTAAGTATCCTTTCGGGTTATATTAAATTCGCTTGAATTGGCGTTCAATCGCCGATTTTGTCATCTCGAAAGCTACGGGACGTCCGTGTGGGCACACTTTAATATCATCAAGTGTAAGAAGCTTATCGCATATCCATTTAAGATGCCCGATATCATATTCGCGTCCGACCTTTATTGCTGCCTTGCAGGATGCTTGATAAAGCGCTTTTTCAAATACCGTATCACGTGTAATCTCCGCGCTTCCGGTACCGCTGTTAAGGCGGTCCGCGATGGTTTCAAAAACGTCGCGCGCCTGGTTTATCTCAAGACTCATGGGAATGGCGGTTATTGATGCTGTACGCTCCTTTATGTCAAATTCAAAGCCTATTGCACGAATATCATTTTCGTATTCCGAAACTGTCGAAAGAAGCTGTACCGACATTGAAATATCAAGCGGTGTGAGAAGCATTTGCTTTGGTACGTCGCCGTTTTTTATCTGCTCTATCATATTAGCACGCAGTTCCTCGTAGATAATGCGCTCATGCGCGGCGTGCTTGTCGATGACCAATACTCGGTCCTCAACCTCAATAAATAGATATGAAAGGAATGCTTCGCCGAGGATTTTATACTCGGGGACATTTTTTATCTCGGAACGATTTTCACGTACCAGCTCTGCTACGTGTGGATAAGATTTAAAATCGGAAATCTGCGGCACATCGGGAAGCGGAGGCTGCTCTGTATCGGCACTCGGCGGTATTTCACCGAAACGACGCCGGAATTCATCAAATTCCTCTATACTCATCCGAGACGGCTGCTTGTCTCGTATACTGAGAGGGATTCGCGGACTCGAGAGCTGCTCTTCAACCTCGCCGGGGACTGCGTCAAGTATCATTCTCTGGGGTTCAACCGGTATGCCATCATTTGCGCTCATGGTTGAATCGAGCGAAGGGGGGAGTGGTTCAAGATATATTTCCTGCGGAGATTTTTCGTCTGAGGGAGTATCTCGCTGAATCATTTCATACCGGACCGTCGCCGATTTTAATGCATCGGGAAGAATCTTCGGCGCACTCGGAAGCTCTTTTGATTCATCGTATGCAGGCGGTGGTGCCATATCTAAAATTGACAATTGCCCGCGTTTTACATTTCGCTGATTATTGTAAACAAGCTTCGGCGTCGGTTCGGAGCTTTTATCCTCAATTGGCACAAAAGCATTGATTTGCTTGGCAAGCTCGTAGCTTGCTTCGCTTGTATTCTTTGCATCAAGTGCAATTTTGGGACGGGGAATATGCCTCTCTAGCGCTCCGCGTACTGCATAGAACACAGCCTCAAACACCGGCTTCTCTGCAACAAACTTGACCTCTAACTTTGTCGGATGTATATTTACATCAACAAATTCGGGAGGAACATCAACAAACATAACGCAGGCAGGGAAGCGTGAGGAATCAAGATAAGAGGTATAGCTTTCTTCAAGTGCCGCCTGCAGACAACGGCTTTTTACGTGTCTGCCGTTTACATAGAAGACCTGATTCTGACGGCTTCCGTAGTTGTTGTCGGGGGTGCCGATGTAGCCTCTGACCTCAACCTTAACACTGCCGCCGTTATAGAGCTTTACATCGCTTTTGTAGCTAAGCTCGATAAGCTTGGCGGCAAAATCTGCACCGCATGCGCTGTAAATTGCATGGTAAAGGTTTCCGTCACCGGGAGTGTTGTAGCGCATCTTTCCATCAACTATGAGAGTCATTGCAACGCTGGGGTTTGACAGTGCAAGGCGTTCAAAAAGGTCAATGACATGGGATGCTTCGGTTTGATCCTTCTTCAGGAACTTGCGTCTTGCAGGTATATTTGCAAAAAGATTTTCAACGATTATAGTTGTACCGTTTGGCATCGGAGCTTCAGAAATTTTCGGCGATTCCATGCCCGGATGAACTTCAAGCTCATGTCCAAGTGCATCCTCCGGGCGTTTCGAGCGGATACGCAAGTCTGATACTGCGGCAATTGAGGCGAGCGCCTCTCCGCGAAATCCGAGTGTCATAATAGCGGCAATATCCTCGGAGGTTCTTATTTTACTTGTCGCGTTGCGCATTATTGCAAGCGGCAAGTCTTCTTTGGCAATACCGCATCCATTGTCACTGCAGCGGATGAGCGAAACGCCGCCGTTCTGTATTTCGACCGTTACCTTAGTCGCACCGGCGTCTATAGAGTTTTCTACAAGCTCTTTTACAACCGAAAGTGGGCGTTCTATCATTTCTCCCGCCGCGACAAGTACGGCAGTTTCATAGTCAAGCTGACGGATTATTCCCATGGAATGCTCCTTTCTGCAAATTTAGTATATACATTGCTATTAAGACAGCATCTTTTTGAGTTTATACAATTCGTTCATTGCTTCAATTGGGGTAAGCGTATCGAGGCTTATTTCGCGGATGGTCGAAGCCGCATTCATGGCGAGGATCATTTCGACCGTCATTTCGTCCTGTACTTCCGGCTCCTTGGGAGCTTGTTGCACGATCTGAACATCGCCTGACTCTATCTCGGCAAGAACCTCTTTTGCACGCTTTATGACTTCATTCGGAACTCCTGCAAGCTTTGCTACCTCAATACCGTAACTGTCATCTGCCGCACCGCGGACTATTTTACGAAGAAAGGTAATATCGTCGCCTTTTTTCTTTGCGGCGATATTATAGTTGACAACACCGGCGAGAGTTTCTTCGAGCGATGTCAACTCATGATAGTGAGTAGCAAACAAGGTCTTTGCAGACAGTTTGGGTGAAACGGTATATTCGGCGATGGCACGTGCTATAGACATACCGTCATATGTAGAGGTCCCGCGCCCGATCTCATCGTAGATTATGAGCGATTTTTTTGTCGCGTTTTTGAGTATGTGAGCAACCTCATTCATCTCAAGCATAAAGGTGGATTGACCGCTTGCAAGGTCATCGGATGCTCCGACACGAGTGAAAACTCGGTCACAAATACCTATTTGCGCGCTTCTGGCAGGTACGAACGAGCCGATCTGTGCCATGACTGTAATAAGCGCAACCTGACGCATATATGTAGATTTACCAGCCATATTAGGACCGGTTATCAGCATGAGACGGTTATCAGAGGTGTCAAGCAGTGTATCGTTCGGAACAAAATAGCTGTCGTCCACGAATTTTTCGACGACGGGGTGTCTGCCGTCCTTGATTTCTATTTTATCCGAAGTATCGAGCACCGGCCTGACATATCCGTTTCGTACAGCGACATCGGCAAGCGAGACGTATGCATCAATTTTTGCGATTATCTCGGCAGCAAGCTTGATACGTCCGACATTATCGCAGAGCTTTTGGCATACAGCTCTGAACATTTCATATTCGAGAGTATTTACTCTGTCAGCCGCGCCGAGCAGTGTTGCTTCTGTATCCTTAAGCTCCTGTGTTATGTAGCGTTCCGCATTGGCGGTAGTCTGCTTTCTTATGTAGTGTTCGGGAACGAGCGAAATTTGCGAACGGGTTACTTCGATATAGTAACCGAACACGCGGTTATAGCTTACGCGAAGCTTGGAAATTCCCGTCGCAGCACGCTCACGCTCTTCAAGCTCTTTTATTATCGCAGAAGAATCTTTAACAACACTTCGCAGATAATCAACCTCTTCCGATGCACCGTCGCGGATAATTCCGCCCTCACGAACAGAAAATGGCGGCTCGTCCATAATAGTAGCAACGAGGACATTATAAAGATCCTCAAGAGGGTCGAGGTCGTTGTTGAGACTCGAAAGTTCAACCGAACGCGCACCATTCAAGAGGCGTTTCAATTCGGGCAATATTGCAAAGGTGGAGCGCATCGCGGCAAGATCCTTGGGGCTTGCAGTGCCGTATACAACCTTGGTCGAGAGGCGTTCAAGATCGAGCGCTCCTTTAAGGGCAACCGCCAATTCCTCACGAAGCATAAATTCGTCATACAGTTCATTTACCGCATCAAGGCGGCGTTCAATATCGAGAAGACTGACAAGCGGAAGCTCAACCCATTTGCGAAGCATTCTTGCTCCGAGGGCAGTGCGAGTCTTATCGAGAACCCATAGAAGTGATCCGCGTTTTTCCTTGGTGCGCATGGTTTCGGTAAGCTCGAGATTGCGTCTTGTAGAAATATCCATTTCAAGATACTGACCGTCGGTATATACATTAAGCTCCGTAATGTAGGATAAATCTATTTTCTGTGTCTCCGTAAGATATGAGAGCAGTGCGCCAATAGCGATAGTTATAGGCAGGTTTTTCTCACACGGTGTGTATTTGTCACCGTAACACTCACGAAGCGCTTCGATACAGTTTTTCTCATCAAAACGCGAAGCAACGCGCGGTACCGGCATGGCGCCGAGGCGTTTTTCGATAAATACACCAGCTTCATATAGCTCGGCGAGTGTACAGGGAAGGAGTACCTCGCGCGGCATATATACGGAAAGCTCGCTCATCAGGCGTTCATACCGACGCTTCCCGTCAAACTCGGTGGCATAAAGCTGACCGGTCGAAACGTCCGCAAAGCAAACGCCGATACGTTCATCAAGCGTCGAAATTGCCGCTATGTAGTTATTCTTCTGTTCCGAAAGCTGTCCTGCATCTGTAACGGTACCGGGGGTGATGACACGTATAACCTCGCGTTTCACGAGTCCCTTCGCAAGCGCAGGATCCTCCACCTGCTCACAGATAGCCACACGGTAACCTTTTTCAATCAGCTTTCCTATATATGCATCTGCAGAATGAAACGGAACACCGCACATCGGTGCACGCTCCGCTTCGCCGCAGTCACGTCCCGTTAAGGTAAGCTCAAGCTCACGCGATGCAACCTTTGCATCGTCGAAGAACATTTCATAAAAGTCACCGAGTCTATAGAAAAGCAAGGCATCCTTATATTGATTTTTTATTTCAAAATATTGTTGCATCATCGGTGTCATAGTGATGATACCTCTTTCTTTGTTGATTAATTTTATTCTGCCGTCACGTACATTTCGCATCAAACGGAGCATACGTCGCGGCAGAAGCCGCGATTTTACAGTAATTAATGGTGGTGGTCATGACCGCAGCTGCCGCCGCAGGAAGAACAATCATGTGAGCAGGGACGCTCACCAGTAATCTGATAGGTGATCTCTGCATTAACCTCGTTCATAAGGACATTGACCTCTTCCTGTGCTTGCTGGTAAGCGAGCATGGTAGGATTTTCTGTAATCTCGTGATAAAGCTCATTTATGCGAGCCTCGATTCTCTGAATAAATTCAGTATCCTTTTCTGGCTTCTTGTATTCTTCTGTGAGAGCAGTTGACTGCGCGTTGTATTCGGTCATAAGAGTCATAAGTGCTCTGTCCTCGGCATACGCCTTTTCAGCCGCCTGCATTTTAACGACACGTGGGTCTTCCTTGATTTTTTTGCCGAGCTCTGCGGCAAGTTCCATAACTTCCATTTGGATTCTCCTTAATATATAAATAAAATTTTGACTTAACTTAGCGGCGTCTATATAAGCTCGCCAAAGAGGGCAAAGGTTTCCGCCTTTGTTATTTTTACATTTGCGAATTTACCTATGAGTGCTTCACTTCGGGTATTTCGCGGTATGTGGACAAGCTTATTTGAATCGGCGCGTCCCGTGAGCATATTGGGGGAATTTTTGCTTTCGCCGATAATAAGTACGCGCTGTGTTTTTTCAAGTAATGCGAGGTTTTTAGAAAGCGAGATTTCATTTTGCACTTCAAGCAATCTATCAAAACGCGCGGATTTAACCTCTGCCGAGATTTGGCAATCCATTGATGCCGCAGGCGTAAGCGGACGCGGTGAATATATAAAGGAATACACCATGTCAAAGCCTACTCGGCGGAGCATCGAAAGTGTCTCTCCGAACTCCTCATTGGTCTCGCCGGGGAAACCGACTATTATATCTGATGATATGGCGATATCCGGCATAAGGGTGCGCATATAATCAACAAGCTCAAGATAAGCTTCCGGTGTGTATTTTCGGTTCATTTCGTGTAAAATACGCTTTGAACCTGATTGAAGCGGCAGATGAAACTGCTTTGCACATTTCGCTTCGGACGCCATCACGTCAATAAGCTTTTTTGAAGCATCCTTCGGATGGCTCGTCATAAATCGAAGGATAAAGTCGCCGTCAAGTGAGCATATCTCCTTTACAAGATCGGCAAAATCCTGCCCATCCGAGCGGTATGAGTTGACGTTTTGACCGAGGAGAGTTATTTCTTTTGCGCCTTTTGCAATAACATCCTTTACCTCGGCGATTATATCGCCACGCTCACGACTGCGCTCACGTCCGCGAGTGTAGGGGACCACGCAGTACGAGCAGAAATTGTTGCACCCGTACATTACGCTTACCCATGCGGTAGTATTCGATTCCCGTTCAATCGGGAGTCCTTCCGCAAGTGAGCCCTCCGGCTCG
>JAZRAB010000061.1:0-18109 GCA_045634345.1 Candidatus Flemingiibacterium sp.
GTCAGTCGGAAAGCAGTTCTGTTGCTATTGGACCCGATTGGACATACGCTGAATTTACACTCTGGGTGAAAGACGACAATCTCAAGCACTCGGATTTGAAGTTTGTAACCGACACCGAATGTACGCTTGATTTTATCGAAATCGAATTCGATAACCAGGGTGTATACATCGAAGATTGGACTGCAGGTACGGAAAATTCCGTTGCCGAATTTGAAGAAACATTCCCGTTTGACTCATATATCATTACAACTAACACCCATAACAAAGGTGAAAGCGATTATACTTTCGGCTATCGCAGTAGTGCACTAACCAGTGCAATCAGCGATGGCGAGGGCACATACGAGCTCAGCTTCTATGCACGTTCCGCTACCGACGCGATTGACGATATTATTATTTCACTCGGTACATATTCTTCATCGCGGTATTTACTCACCAAAATTGGTACCACCAATGATACCGTAACCGTTAATTCAATTGACGGCGGTGATGGAAATACCAGATACGGTCAGATGCCTCTCACAACCGAGTGGAAGAAGTATACAATTAACTTCACACTCATTGGTGAGACCCCTGAGATCGCAACATACGGTTTAAGATTCAATGACATGCAGAATGCGATGGAAATTGCCGAGCTTAAGCTTGAGAGAGTGGATGCAGGCAATGAGGCAGTTATCATTGATGAAAATGATAACGGCGGATGGTACACTGACGCACGTGTTGTCAATTCAGCAAAATTCGAGCACAGAAATGTTATATCAACCTTCTACCGTGCAGAGGGTGTTGAGGGCAATTCCACCACTATTTCACCGGTTACTACCGATACTCTCGTAGCAGGTCGGTATGAGATCACGGGTGACTTCCGCATCGCTCCGAGCCACGGTTTGTCAACTGAGGCAATTCTCACAGCGATGTTTGGAGATTCTTCTCTCAAGACCGTGGACGATGATTCTGTTGAGATTTCCGCTTCGACATGGACTACGGCTACATTCGAGCTTGATCTTGTTACAAACAATGCAAGCATGAACAATATCAAGTTCATGATCAATGATGATTATAACCTTGATTTTGCAAATGTTTCCATTGAGCTTATTGAACGCCGTATCTCTATGGGCGATATTGATCCCAATATGGTTATCACAATGCTCGTTCTCAAAAAGGCAGAAAAAGAGGGAAGACTCCCGTTAAAGGTGCGTGAAGGCGAGCATGTTGAACTTCCGCTCAATGAAATGCCGGTGGCTCCTATCAGAGGTAATCTTGTGACAGATATACTTCACAAGTCCAATTGGATCTACGGCGAGCAGTCACTTAACTTCAAGCGCGATGAAGAGGGTAATATCTGTGCACTTGCAAGCAATATCACGAATAGCATCGAAGGCTTTACATATTCACCTAATGTTGCAATACGCAAGGGCGTTTACCGCTTCAGCGGCGAATTCCGCACATCAAATGAGGGAGAAAAGAGCGTTATCAGCGTTATTGTCGGAGAGAAGGTTCTTGCATTCCCAATAACAAACGAATGGACAAAGGTTGAAACTCTCTTTGAAGTCGATGAAAAGACTCCTATCAAGTTTACTGTAAAGGGCGGCTATGTTTCATACTACACGCAGGACTATGAAATGAGAAAGCTCACCATCATCGACCTTGCAAGTGAGCCTATTGATATAGTGCTTACTTCCGATGGAACATTTGACAGTGAAGACTGCTTGAAGAATTGGTCTCCTAACAATGGCGCAGGAACTGTTGCGATTGTTAATGAGGATGGCAATGGCTTCATGCGCAGTACAGGCAGAACGATAAACTATGAGGGACTTTACTACAATCTTCCCGAGGGTATTGTTGAGGATATATCGTATAAGATCGCTTATGACGTTCGTACCTCTAACCCCGGCGAAACTATGGTTTTACGTTCTCATATAATTGTTGGTGACAGCGTTGCGCCCATACATGTACAGATTACAGAGGGCTCATCCAATAGTGGTGGAAACGAGTTCGAGGTTACTAATGAATGGAGACATATCGAAGTAATTATTACCGCTAGCACTACGGGCAAATTCCGCTATGGTATCGCCGGTGGTCCTTACGCCGAGTATATAAATGATTTCGATATTGACAACTTCACAATTACCAGACTCAACTACGGTGCTCACACAGATGAGTATACCGCAGGTGACTTCGAGGATCCTCGTACTGCTACCATAGGTTGGACTTATCCTGCAACCGCAGGTACGCTTACACAGGTTGTAGAAGACGGCAACGGCTTCCTGCGCAACAGCGGACGTACTGTAAACTGGCAGCAAATAGTCCTTAGCACTCCGCTTGCAGTAAAGGAAGGGCAGACTGTTAAGATATCTTACGATGTACGTACATCAAACAAGGGCGAAACAAGTGTCCTCCGCTCGTTCGGACGCCTTGGTGACGGTCCTCAGTCGAACCTGATACTTCTTTCCGGTGCATCGAATGGCGGCGGTAATGAGTTCCGTATAACCAACACTTGGAAGCATGTCGAAGCTAACTACACAGCGACTACAGCCGGAAAATTCAGTTTTGCCATAAACGGCGGTCCTTACGCTGAGTATATCTATGATTTCGATATCGACAATCTCATAATCGAAGTAATTGATTAATTCAAACTATTGCAAAGGAGAAAAACATATGAAAAAGATAAAATTTGTTTCGGCAATTCTTATCGCGGCGCTTGCGGCACAGTTATTAACTGTTGCCGCTGCCGCAAAGGTTGTAGTCGGAATCAGCGGAGAGCCTGAGGCAAGCGGCTATACACAGCCGCTTTCAATACCGTCTGATCTCCCTACCGGCAACCGTTTGCCGCTCAGCGCATTTGATGACCTTGATGCGCTTATCAACTGGGAATGTGGCTCTACGTTTAGGGCATCTCCTATGAGACTTGAATGTTTATTCGATGAGAACGGCGGATATCTTCGCGCAACCGACCGTGCAATAAATACTCTTTATTTCACATATACACCGCTTGTCACTTATACAACGGGCATTTATAAGTTCACCGGCTATTTCCGCACATATTATGAGGACGAGGTAACCTCGCTTCGTATACAATTTATTGACGATTACGGCAAAAGAGTTGATAATATACTCTATGTGAACTGCGACAATGATTGGGTAAAGGTTGAGTATTATGTTACGGTTCCCGATACCTTAAAGAAAATCTCTATCAATGGTGACGGTTGGGAACAGTTCGTACAGGACTTCTGTATGGATGAGTTTTCGCTTGTAAAGGTAGCCGAAATACCGGAAGGTTTTGCAAATTCCACTAGATTCGGACTTCCGAAAGTTGATGTTGATCAAGTGATGGAACAGACTCTTAAGCACAGCGGCGTCTCCGAGTGGGATGAAGAGCTTGAGAGCAAGTATAAGGTCAACGGTATAATGGTAAATCATGACGCGGATGCTCTTCAGTACAGTATTGGCGAGCTTGAGGATATGAGTTCTGTTACAGTGCAGGATCTGGTTGAGCTTGCAAGACAGTACAAGGATTCGCACGTTACCGATTTCCTGCTTTGCGTAAATAATGAGGTTACAAACTATCCGTCTAATGTATGGACTTCCTATATTGATAAATATTATCAGAAGGAAGAAGCAGGTCAGGCTGTTGACTGGACAGGCAATGCTGCTGTTAAAGGTAACCAGTATTTGTGGGAAACCCTCAGCATTGACTATGTAGGACTTTGGTGCGATGTTTTCACTCAAATGGGCATCAATACATGGATATCGTTCCGTATGAACGACGCACATGAGCGCGATACTGCGATAGGCGTATCACACCTCATGTCCGATTTCTTCCATGAGAATCCGCAGTTCTACCGTGTTAAGCATCACACATACTCTGAATACTATGATAAAATCTACGACTTCACACATGAAGAGGTTCGTGAGCGTTTTCTTCAGCTCATAAACGAATCGCTTAGCCGTTACAACTGTTACGGAATAGAGCTTGATTTCCAGCGTGAGGCATATCTCTGGTACATCGGCGGTGAGTATAACGGACTTGATATATTCAATCAGTTTATGCGCGATATTGATGATCTTCTTGCGATATATGAAGAAAAATATGGCCATGAGCTTAAATTTGCAGTTCGTGTTCCTTCCGACCCTATGACTTGCTATGAGCTTGGTCTTGATGTTGTCACCTGGGCTGCAGAGGGAATTGTCGATCACGTTACCGCCGGCGGCCGCTTCATGACAACCGACACTGATATTCCGATAAGACTTTGGGATTCTCTCCTTGAGCCTCACGGTGTAACTCTTGCGGCATCTATTGAGCAAGCATATATTTCGCATAGCAGGCTTAATAATGTAGGCGGTGCTACTCTTGAGCTGTTGGCAGGAATTGCAGCAAATGCTTATTCTCAGGGCGCTGATAAGGTTTATTTATTCAATTATCTTGTTACCGTCACCGAAGAAGGTCCTATTACCGAAGAGGATAAGAAGGCATCGGTAACTCGTGATGGAAGTTATAAGGGTTATAACACCGTTACTGATAATACTGACAAATGGATTTTCTATAACACAATTGGCTCATATGACAAGGTTATCGAAATGAATCGCAGATTCACTCCCACTTACAACGATGTAAAGACACCGTGGGCAACGTCATATAAGAATCAGGTGCTTCCGTGCAGAATTAAACCTGATGTCGCTAATGTGTTCAGAATTGCTGTAGGTGATGTCACTGTGGGTTCAAAGCTTACTTTCATGATCTCTGCACCCAAAGAGGCATATGTTAATAAAGAGCTGCCGGTGGTATATGTAAACTCTCAGCCTTGCAAATTCCTCGGTATTGGCGACCCAATTCCGTTGGCTCACGCTACTTACACGCAGGATAAGGTACTGATGTACGAAATTCCTGTAGAGGCACATGACCAGACATATATGGTTGTTGAGATTATGGCTAAGGAAGAATTTGGATGCGAGCATTTTGAAATATTTGTAGAGGCTCCGGTACATTAATTCCTTGTTCGTTTTTCCCCTTTTATGGGTGAGCAGTAATTTTACAGTTTTATAAACTTGGCGGCTTCACAAAATTGTGAACCCGCCGATGTTTTTTCAGATGAAATACATCAGAAAAACTGATTCAAAATCTATCAATTGTATTGACATACCGGAAAAATTTTGGTATAATACATTATATTAAATTTATTGTTTTGGAGGAACTACTATGTCAAAGACAGTGCAGGAAATACTAGATATTATTAAAGAAAACGGGATAAAAATGGTCGACTTTAAAATGGTCGATATAAACGGTCAATACAGACATGTTACTATCCCGGCGGAGAATTTCTCTGAGGATACCATGAAGAGCGGTATCGGTTTTGATGCTTCAAACTACGGCTACGCAGTGGTTGAAAAGAGCGACATGGTGTTCATACCCGATCCCGATACAGCGGTAATTGACCCATTCTGCGAAATTCCCACCCTTTCTATGACCGGTAATGCAATGATTATCGCAAGTCCCGAGAACCGTCCTCTCCCACAGTATCCGCGTAATATCGTGCTTGCAGCCGAGAAGTACATGAATGACTGCGGTGTCGCTGATACGATGCTGATACTCCCCGAATTCGAGTTTTATCTCTTTGATCAGGTAGGCTGGGAGGTTGCTGGCAACCATATCGGCGTAAGAATGGACGCAAAGCAGTCGTACTGGAACAGTGATGTTGAGGGCCTTGGCGTCGTTGTCCCCAAACAGAAGAATTATCATATTGCAAAGCCGTTCGATATTTCATATGAATGCCGCAGTGAGATGTGCCTGCATATGAAGGATGCCGGTATTGAAATTAACTACCACCATCCCGAGGTTGCCGCTTCCGGTCAGTTTGAGATTGAGCCTCAGCTTGGAAAGATGTCGAAGATGGCAGATGCGACTATGATGATAAAGTATATCATCCATAATACCGCACTTAAGTACGGTAAGACCGCAACCTTTATGCCTAAGCCTATATACGGCGAAGCAGGAAGCGGTATGCACGTTCATATGCTCCTCTTAAAGGACGGACAGCCCGTATTCTCCGATGACAACGGATATGCTAATCTCAGCGAGACCGCACACTACTTCATGGGCGGACTTCTCAAGCACATTGCTTCTCTGTGTGCGCTCACCAATCCGAGCACAAACTCGTTCAAGCGCCTTGTTCCGGGCTTTGAGGCCCCTGTAACTGTCGGTTACGCAACATCCAACCGCAGTGCGGTCATCCGTATTCCAGCATATGCAAAGAGCCCCGACAAGCGTCGTTTCGAGCTCCGCAACCCCGATGCAACCTGCAACCCGTATTTCTGCTATGCGGCTATTCTCATGGCAGGTCTTGACGGCGTGAAGAACAAGATCGATCCGCATGCTAACGGATGGGGCCCGTATGATGTCAACCTCTACCATCTGAGCGACGAGGAGAAGGCAAAGCTTCATCATCTTCCCACATCGCTTCCCGAAGCGCTCGACGCACTTGAGGCAGATAACGATTATCTAACAGCGGGTGGAGTATTCCCGAAGGAGCTTATTACTAACTTCATCAAGAATAAGCGCGAGGAGTGCCGTCAGCTTGCAGCTATTCCTCATCCTGCTGAATTTGACAAATACTACAATCTCTAATTAAAAATATCGCACCGCGGCTCATAATGAGCTCGCGGTGCGTTTTTAGTGATACGGTTTGAGATTTGTTAAATCTCTATTGCGCATCCGAGTGCAAAAGAGTATACGGCAACCCTCGAAACACGCCGCGCGCTGATCCTCTCGCACGCTGCCTTGTAGTATGAAAGCTGCAGGCTGTGACGCTCACGCAACATTTTTTCGGCTTCGTCATGCGTAATCTCCGGAGGTATATAGTCGGTCTTGTAGTCGATGAGCGTCAGCGTGCCATCGGGATTCTCAAAGAAGCAGTCGATAACGCCCTGCACAAGCACCGATTCGCCTTCAAGCTCGGCGGCAAGTGTTGAGTCTTCTGTAAATTTCGATGCCGGAAGCTTGACATTAAAGCGATGTTCCCGCCAAATCTTCGGGGATGAAGATATTTCGGCAAAGGTGTCACCGGCGAAAAATCTCGCAAGTCCACGCACATTAATGAGGGATGCGGCGCGCGGCGTAATAAACTTTTTCTCGGCAAGACGGGCAGCTTCGTCCTTTATTATTTCAGCGAGGTCGTCGTCGACACCAATGAAACGGGAAAAATCACAAAACTGCATAAAAAGATGTGTGGCAGTTCCGCGTTCGGCACCGGTCGCAGTCGGGGCGGCATTTTCTTCAAGAAAGAGAGGGCGTTTAGCTTCAAAGCTGTACGGTTCGTACTCGCCTTCAAGCTCTGCTGCATCATCATCGAGAATAGTCGGCGTGAGCTTTGAAACTGACAGCTTTGCAGGAAGCTTTGCTGCCGCAGAATGTGGGTAGACAAAATCGAAGCGTTCATGAACTAAATCCATAAGAGCACGGTTGTCTTGAGGGGGAGATGCCGTTTCTTTTTGAAGCGGTAACTCTGTTTGTTCCATGGCAGACATTGAGTTAATGATGTCTATGCTGACGGGGGCATCCGAATTGCCGGATTTTTCATGATGCGCAAGCGCGGTGAGTATCCAGCGCATATAACCGCCGTTTTTCATTATTGTATGCCGCGAAAAATGCTCGGCATCAGAAAGGGCAGCATCAAGTAATGACTGCGGATCGGGAGCAAGTGCGCTTATGTAGAGTCTCTCACGCGCGCGTGTCATTGCGACGTACAGCACACGCATCTCCTCTTCAAGCTGACTGTCAGCCAAACGCTTCACAAGCGCTTGGCGTATCGGTGTGTCGTACCGCGCGAACCCGGTGGTATCTGCAAGCTTCAAAGCAATGCCGAGACTTCGCTCGATTACAATATTTGCACGAAGGTCGTTTTCATTAAACTTTTTGCCTGTTCCGCAAATAAAGCAGACGGGAAATTCAAGTCCCTTCGATTGATGTATCGTCATAAGCTTGACAGTGTCACTTGCCTCACCGAACACCTTGGCATTTTCAAGCTCTGCTTTTTGCTCAAGGATATCATTCACATAGCGGATGAAATTATACAGCCCCTTAAATGATGATGCCTCAAAACGTCGCGCGTACTCGTAAAGAAGCATAAGGTTAGCACGGCGAGTGGCATTTTCCTTATCATATACGAGCGCCGGAAGGTCGGTGTCAGTATATATATACCAAAGCAATCGGTCTATAGGCATGCCGGATGCTTTTGTGCGCCATCGGTCCAAGGTTTCCAAAAAGTCAAGACCTTTTTGGAAAGCTTCCTTTTTAGAATAAGTCCGAAGTGCATCATAAAGACTGCCGCTTGGACTCGTGCGCCGTATTTTTATCAGCTCATCAAGCGTAAAAGCAAATACAGGACTGCGTAGCGCACCGGCGAGATATATATCACGTGTCGGATTATCGATGACATTGAGAATACAAAGCGCAAGGAGAATCTCGGAGTTTTCAAAAAAACTTCCGCTGACATTATTATAATAAGGAATACCGTGGCGATCAAAAGCATCTTCAAGTGCGGCGGAGTGCGCCTTTGCACTTCGCATTAGAATAGCTATGTCGGACGGCTTTATGGGTGTACCGTCATTCTTTGTACCGTCTCTTAGGAGTCGTGCAATCTCGAAGGTGATATATTCAGCTTCACGCGTACCGATATCATCTGCGTCGTCCTCACCACTTCCGTCAACGAGTACAACATGAACCGGTTCACCGGATTCGGTATCGACTTTTGAGTGGATAAGCAGGTCATCGTTTGTAAACGGAATATCGCCTCGTCCGCTCGTGAAAAGACAACCTGATACTATATTTGAAAAATCAATGACTGTTTTGTCACAGCGGAAATTGTTTGAAAGGAATACCGCTGCACCATTCTTGGTGTCACCGTCCTCAAGTCTGCCGAACTTGCGCCTGTAATCGGCGAATATGCGCGGCTCAGCGCCTCGAAAGGCATATATCGACTGTTTAATATCGCCGACCATAAATCGGTTGTTTCCGCGAGATACCGCGGAGAAGATTGCGTCCTGCACGGCATTGACGTCTTGATATTCGTCGATGTAAATTTCATCGAATTTTTCAGCGACTGTCTTTGCGGCTAGACTCGGCTTGCCGTTTTCGATAAGCATCTGATATGTCAGACGTTCGAGGTCACCAAAGTCAACAAGCGAGCGGTGGTGCTTTTCGTCGTTGAAACGCTTGGTGAAAGCGGAGAGTAGTGTATTGAGCTTGCTCAAAGTGTCTGCGGTATCGAGTCGGTTTTTTTGAAGCTCATCCGGAGTTAAAGAAAAGAATTTTCCGGCAAGCTCCTTTCGCTCATCATGGAATTTCTTTCGGGATGCCTTTGCTTTTTCGATATCCGGCGAAAGCTCCGCATTTCGTACAACACCGAGCCTGACGGGCGAGAAAACCGAGAATATTGTCGATATATCCTCATAAACTCGTCTGTCGCATGCTGCGAGAACTCGGTCGATAAAGTTAATATCATCGGAAAAAGCAGGGAAGTATGCCTTGTTAAGCTTTTCATCAGACGAAAATTCGGGGAGAACGCCGGCGAATATATCTCTGTAGAAAATAAACTTTCCGCGGACAATATCAAGTATTTCCGCGCCGCATTTAGTCTCTGCGAAATCGCGCGTATCGGACTTGAGGCTGTCTGCAAAGGATTTTATAAATTCGATATAATCGGGAAAGCTTGAAAGCTTTTTTTCAATACCGAGGAAAATATCCGCGAGTCCATCGTCGCTTTTGGTGCCAACGAAAATATCGGCAAAATCCGCAAAGCTATCGATTTGAAAATCATCGACATTGCCGGCATAATAATCCTCTATCAAATCATCCATCAAGCTTTTGCGAAGCAGAGTTATCTCCGTTTCATCAGCAATACGAAAATCGTTGGGAAGCCCGATATCACTGACATCTTCACGCAAAAGGTCAAGACAAAAGCTGTGGATAGTACATATTTTTGCGCGGTCAAGCGAGAGAAGCTGACGCGCGAGACGGCGGTTCTTCGGCTGCTTTGCAATGGCATCGGAGAGGGCGGCAGAGATGCGTTCCTTAAGCTCGCCCGCGGCTGCCTTAGTGAAGGTCACAATTAGCATTCGCGTTATTTCAGCCGGGTTTGCTTCGTCTGTGAGTCTTCGGATGATACGCTCGGTAAGCACAGCGGTCTTGCCGGAACCGGCACCTGCGGATACGAGCAGATCACGCCCTGATGCTGTTATAGCTGACAGCTGTGCACCTGTCCAATTTCGTGACATATCACTCGTCTCCTTTCACTGCGGCTTTTCGGCAAACCGGACGCATTTCACAGTACCTGCACGCATCGTGCTTTTTATCTCTTATAGGCCTTGCAGATGCGTTTCCACGCTTGATCTCATCACCTATCTCTTTTATTATACCCTCAACAGACGATAACAGTGCCCTAAAGCCGTCGAGGCTTGTAAGCGAATCGGCTGAGGAATAGCTTCCGTCCTTTTTTATTTTTATGGGAAGATAATGTCCGGAAAGCTCATTCTCCATTGCTTTTAGAACATCGGTATCATCAAGCAGCAGCCCTCGGCGTGCAAGCTTGCTTGATACCATTTCCTCCACCTTTTCGGGGGACGTCTGCGCATCAAGCGTAAGAGTTGGCACACCGGCAGAGAAATAAAGTACACCGGCAGGTACGATTTCGGCGTTTTCGGCAATGGAAAGTGCGCTTCGTGGATTTGCACCATTCTTCCAAATTGAGAAAAGATAGAGAAGCATCTGCATATCAAGTCCCATGGAAATGTCTTCGAGAGAAAAATTTTTTGCACCCGTCTTATAGTCGATCACGCGCACGTAATATTTGTCACCGTGCTCCATTATATCGACGCGGTCAGCAATTCCGTAGATATATGCGAGAGTGCCGTCCGAGAGCTTTACCGAAAGCGGCTCGACGGTTTTTTCGTCCGGAGACGGGAACTGTATCGGCAACTCGAAAAATGCCGGCTTGAAGCGGCTTTGCCTAAATTCCGAGGCGATGTTTTTGCAAAGAAGCCGCGATGATTTTTTCAGCCGTGCAAATAAGTGCGCAAGGCGGCTGCCTGAAAAATCGGGAGCAATACGGCAGATTGTTTGCATATATTCGGAGATGATATCCTCGACCATTTCGTCAATCTCTATGTCAGAAAGCTCTGTGAGGCTGCCGGCTTTTGCGGCACGCGAAACGAATGCTTCGAGAATATGGTGCACGAATGTACCGATATCGGATGCGGAAAACTTCGCAGGTTTTTTTTCATCGAGCTTTACAACGTATTTTAAGAAATATGAAAGATGGCAGAGCACGAATGAATCAAGGCGCGACTGTGTGAGTGCGAGATCTCCGCCTGAGATCATGCGGCAGGTATCATTGGTGAGCGTTTCATCTTCATTCGCAAGTGGAATCGAGAGCTTTTCAAGCCGTGAGGCAAGCACTTGATCGGAGCTTGCGTATGCGCGCAGTGCGGCGCCGAGAGGTGTTCCGTCTGTCTCGGCTATAAATTCGAGAAGATTTGCGCGTCCTTCAAGACGTGATTCTATGGGAAGCGCTGCAAAATCCGTTGTTTTCAAGGACGGGAACAGTGCCGATAAACGTGCTGCACCAAATGAGGGCTTCATTGATTTTCCCGACAAATCGGAGCCTGACCACACGACTGTTACAGATTCCGATGCTGCGGTCAGTGCGCGGTAAAATATAAATCGCTCGTCGGTTGCCTGATAATCGGAATTGCCGGCAAGCACAACGCTTAGAGCTGCGAGCTGTTCGCGTTCTGAGTCGCGGAATATTCCGTCATCATTTGGCGCAAGGGGAAAAATCCCCTCGTTTGCACCGATGATGTAAACATGCTTGCCCTGCGCGCGAAGAAGCGAAGCATCGCCCGAGATAACCTCGTCAACCGTAATCGGAATACGTCCGATATCTGTTTGGTCAAAAATGATTTTTAAAAGCTCGGAATATTCAACACTGTTGACGGAAAGCTCGGGCATTATAGCGCAAAGCTCGTCAAGAGCATCAATGAAAATGCTCCAAAGCTGTTCGGTTTCCTGTGCCTCGGATGGGACTGTTTGGCGAAGTGAAGATGCAATCGCATCAAGCTTTTTCGGTATACCGAGATTAACGAGGAACTCATACAGGGCATTTGAATGATCGCGTACATTTTCGGCGTTGTCGAGTGCGGTGTGAAAGTCTGTGAGCGGGGTTATTACCTTCTCGCGTATGGAATTTACATTGTCGAGCGTGCGAGCGGATTCCTCCGTAAATGCGGCGGTGTAGCCCGCGGGATTCATGGTGAAATCCTCGCGCCATCTTGCCGCTCCGCGAATACGCCAGGTCTCAGCGTAATTTTCGAGTGTGCAGATATCATCCGGAGAGATTCCGCAAAGTCCGGTTTTTATGTATGAAATAACGTCATCGGTGCGGAAATTTGTTGCTCGAAGAGTGAGAGCTGACAAGATAAGCTTGATAAGCGGTTTCGTTTTTATGTCGGTACGGCGAGAGACGAAATGCGGTATTCCGTATTTTTCGAGCACCACGTCGAGAATCCCGTCATAGCGGTCAATTCCGCGCGTGGTGATAGTGAAATCACGCCATGCCGCTCCGTCGCGCACACGGCGGCAGATATCCGCTGCAACGGCCTCGCACTCGGCAAAAAGGTTTGGACACTCGATGAGATTAACGGCTGAAACCTCGCCCTTAAACTCGGTGCTTTCGTCAAGGTCGAGCGACCAAAGCGCTGTTTCAAGATGCAGAAGCTCTGGGACCTTTGTGCGGCGGTTCTTGTCAAGTACTATTTTATTTATCTCATTGCCGGAATCGGCGGCGAGCTTATAGAGATATTCCGCAGTGGCGCGTTGGTTTTGAAAAGAATCATCGTGCATGGCATCGGAACGTGCATCCAGACAGAGCGAGACGGTGACGTTTTTCGCTTGCCTGAATATTTCACCGATTACAGCATATTCCTGCGGTGTGAAGCCGTAGAACGAGTCAATCAGAACATCGCTTTCTTTGAAAAAATCGTACTCGCGGAGTATATCCGCCGCCTTTGAAAGATCGTCGGATGCATCATCGCAGGTCTCCAAAACGAGATTCGAGTATGCGGCATAGATGAGCGAGAGATCATATAACTTGTCCGCGAGCTTGATGTCGGTATTATCCTTTTCGAGCTTTTTTGCGGCATGCTCCAGCATATGCGGCGTTATGCGGTATGATTTAAATTCGCTTACAGCACTAAGCATACGTGCTACCGTGGCACGGTCGACAGAAGGAGTGCTTTTCAGCATAGGCGCAAGCTCGGAGAGCGTCTGCCACATTATGAGCATACGTCCGCTGTTTGTTATATAGCTGTAGGACAGCCCGCCAAATTCGCGGAATATACGGTTGCACAAACGTCGAAAATTGAGCACCTCAAGCGACAAAGACGGCGTATTTTCGAGCAGTCGTGTCATTCTTTCCTCGGTATCTACTGCCATCTGCTCGGGAACTATAAGGAATACGCGACGTCCGTCGGAGAGTGCATCTGCGGCGTTCTTGCATATTTGCGTGGTTTTTCCGCTTCCGGCTCTTCCGAAAATGAAATTTATCATCGGAATCCTCCTTGATCAAAGTAAATAGACGGTTTTGTGGCTTAAAGCGGAGAGATGACGCCGCTTTAATCTGAAGAAAAATGCATGTCTTATATAATAAACACCGTTTGACTTGGTAAGACTTATGAACCGTCGCTTCAAAGACGCGCTTAAAATGAACACCGTGCCGTCGTTATCTGTAAGCGCACGGGCGAAGTCTTCGCCGAATTTGCCGACATCTGAAATTATATATATACGCTCACGTGCGAGTGCAAGACGAAGCTCCTCGCTTTTTAATATACGGGTGCCAATAATAATCTCAGCGACGGTGAGCATAATAAGAAGCACTGCAAAGATTGGTATGAAAGCGATAAGCAGTGCTGTGAAAAGTATGAGCACAGTGCTTGTTTCAATAATAGTTACCGCTATGCGAATATACCGTAACACACGTGTGAGAAACAGAAAACGCCGAGTATATTTTAATAGGCGGTCAACAGCGTTCCAAAAGGATGTTGAGCGTAATTTTGCAATTAAGTAGGTTGTGAGCGTTTTATGTTTCAGTAAATCCGGCATGGCAACTCCGAGCATATAATAATCTCACACATATTATTATAACAGAACAAACATTTTAATACAAGAGAAATTTCGGAAATTCTCTTTACTTTCTCGGAAAAATATAGTATAATAATATTAATTAATGAAAAACGAGGGCGGAAAAAATGGCTGTAAGCAAAAAAGTCACCACTTATGGCGATCAAAGTATATCAAGTCTGAAGGGCCCTGACCGTGTACGTAAACGTCCTGCGGTTATTTTTGGCTCGGATGGACTTGAGGGCTGTGAGCATTCTTTCTTTGAAATACTTTCAAATTCGGTTGATGAGGCGCGAGAGGGTTACGGAAATGAGATTCGCGTTAAGGTTTTTGCTGACCATTCAATCGAGGTCGATGACCGAGGACGCGGTGTTCCGCTTGGATGGAACGAGGCGGAAGGGAAGTATAACTGGGAGCTCGTTTTCTGCGAGCTTTATGCAGGCGGTAAATACGATAACAACTCGGGCGATGCATCATATGAATACTCGCTTGGACTTAACGGTCTCGGTGCATGCTCAACGCAGTATTCATCGAGATACATGGAGGTTGCATCCTATAAGGGGGATACTGTCAGCAGGGTAAGCTTTGAAAAAGGTTATGCGACCACCGAGCTTATTACAGAGGAGCTTGACAAAAAGTCCCGACGCACCGGTACGGTCATACGCTGGCTGCCGGACCTTGAGGTGTTTACAGACATAAATATACCGCACGAATTTTTCATCGAAACGATGAAAAAACAGTCGATTGTAAATCCGCGCGTGAGATTTGTTTTGGAGCTTGAGCAGGCTGACGGAAGCTTTTCGGAGAGTGTTTATTTCTACGAAAACGGTATTGCCGATTACGTGAACGAGCTTTGTGGCGAAGCGCAACTGACAGCACCCGTACAGTGGCATCTTGAAACCACCGGACGTGACCGCGCGGATATGAAGGACTATAAACTGAAGGCGGATATAGTCTTCTGTATTTCCAATACTGTCAATGTGATCGAATATTACCACAATTCGAGCTTCCTTGAGCACGGAGGATCACCCGATAAAGCTGTACGCACTGCATTTGTATTTGCGGTGGACAAGTATCTGAAGGCGCAGGGGAAATATAATAAGAACGAAGCAAAAATAGCCTTTACTGATGTTGAAGACTGTCTTGTGCTCGTGTCAAACAGTTTTTCGACTCAAACCTCATATGCAAACCAGACTAAAAAGGCGATTACAAATACCTTTATCGCCGAGGCAATGACTGATTTCCTTAAGCACCAGCTTGAGGTCTATTTTGCCGAAAATCCGACCGAAGCCGAGCGCATGGCAAATCAGATACTTATTAATAAGCGCTCACGCGAAAAGGCGGAAACTACACGCCTTGATATCAAAAAACAGCTTACAGGCAAAATTGATATTGCAAACCGCATTGACAAGTTTGTCGGATGCCGTTCAAAGGATCCCGAGCGCCGTGAACTGTACATCGTTGAGGGCGATTCCGCGCTTACTTCATGTAAACTCGGACGTGCGGCGGAGTTTCAGGCGATAATTGCTGTTCGCGGTAAGACGCTCAACTGCTTGAAGAGTGGATATGACAAGATATTCAAGAGCGAGGTTATAGTTAATCTGCTTAAGGTCATCGGCTGCGGAGTCGAGATAAGCGGCAAGGTCAAAGGGGATATTGCATCTTTCGATTACGACGCTATGCGTTGGTCAAAGATAATCATCTGTACCGATGCCGACGAGGACGGCTATCAGATACGCACTCTTATTTTGACCATGTTCTACCGTTTGCTCCCCACACTTATCAAAAAGGGAAAGGTATATATTGCCGAATCACCGCTCTTTGAGATAACCTGCAAGGATAAGATACAGTTCGCTTATAATGAGCAGGAAAAGCAGGATATTTTGAAGGCGCTTGGCAATCAAAAATATACACTTCAGCGCTCCAAAGGTCTCGGTGAAAACGAGCCGGATATGATGTGGCAGACCACGATGAATCCCGAAACACGTCGTCTTATCAAGGTAAACGAGGCGGATGCAGAGGAGACTGCGAGAATCTTTGAAACGCTTCTCGGAGATGATCTCGAAGCGAGAAAAGAGTACATCACTCTTTACGGAAATCAATATTACACAAAGGAAGAAGTCTGATTGAAAAATCAGACTTCTTTGGCGCTTATTGGGGAGTTTACTGCTCCGAGAATCGGTGCTCCACGCGGTACTTTGCGCCGCCTGCCGATATGTAGAGGGGAACCAATTGCTCTCAAACGCCGATTCATAGGTTCCCCTCTGCACTCCCCTCCTTGACTCGGCTAACTTGGCTTATAAAATATAGGTTATATCTATAATTTCAGGCAGCCGGACAGCCGTGCCGAGCAGGGGGGGGCAGGGGGCGGATTGGAGCGGCGTCTGAGCGCAAAGCAGCCCCCTGCATATCGGCAAGCGGCGCAGCGCGCCGCGAGGAAGTTGCGATATTCGGAGTGATACTCCACCGACAAACAATAATTTGTATCCCGGAAGGTTGGTTACATGAAAGCAGACCAATCTTTTTTCGTTTTGGCATGGAGACTTTTGGGACAAAACAATAAATATTTACTTTGTTTATGTAATAGTTGCGGAACAATAGACATATAAAAAAACATAACCTTGATTTCCAAAAATATAATTCAAAATTATAAAATTATTTTTTAAAAACTATAGACTTTTATCGAAATATGTTGTATAATATTATAGTAAGCATTATGGGGTAGTCTGTGCATGGATTGTTATTTTTGTAACAATCTTTGAGCAGGTGCACATATGTCTGAATAATTTTATATTCCTTATAAGGAGGATAGGCACTGCACATGAAGAAAAAATTGACCACAGTAGCATTCAAGGGCACTCCCGAAATGGAAGCAAAGCTTGATAAGCTTATTGCAGAGTATAAGGGAGTAAGAGGCGCGCTCATGCCTGTGCTTCAGGGCGCACAGGAGATCTACGGATATCTGCCGATCGAGGTAATCAAGCACATTGCATTGGGACTCGAGATGCCGATGGAAGAGGTTTACGGAGTTGCTTCGTTCTACTCTCAGTTCTCCCTTAATCCGAAGGGCGACGTTTCGATCGCTGTATGTCTCGGTACCGCTTGCTATGTTAAGGGCTCGGGCGATCTTATTGACAAGATCTCCGAAATAATCGGCATCAAGGCAGGAGAGACATCCGCTGACGGTAAGTACTCTCTTGATGCAACACGCTGCATCGGTGCATGCGGTCTTGCTCCCGTTCTCACCGTTAACGATGAGGTTTACGGCAGACTTGTAACTGATGACATTCCCGGCATCATCGCCAAATATCAGTAATTTATTCTGACACGGTCATTACCGTGAGGAGAAAAACGTATGAAGATCAAAGAAATAAAAGAGCTTCTCGGAGCCGAGGTCTTAGCCGGTGAGGAGCATCTTGAAAACGATGTCACTTCCGCTTGCTGCAGCGATATGATGAGTGATGTGCTCGCTTATGTTAAGGATCAGGGCGTGCTCATCACGGGACTTATTAATCCTCAGGTCATTCGCACCGCGAATATGATGGATATGCTTTGCGTCGTTTTCGTGCGCAGTAAAACCCCCACCGATGAAATGCTTGAGCTTGCCAACGAGTGCGGTATTGTTGTGATGAAATCAGACAAGCGTGCGTTTGAGGCATCGGGAATACTTTATTCGGCAGGTTTTGCCACAAAAACGGAGGGCAAACATGTCTGATGCGGTGAAGTTCCACTTCGAGGTTGACGGCTCGGACTTTTCAAGTGCGGGCGCGGCTTCGGTGATGGTTAAGAAGAAACTGCGTCAGCTCGGCTATCCGCCGGATATCATACGCAAAGTCTCTATCGCAATGTACGAGGGAGAAATCAACATGGTCATCCACGCAAACGGCGGCACCGCCGATGTGGAGGTATACGATGACGTCATCGTCATCATTCTGTCCGACAGCGGCC
>JAZRAB010000062.1:0-7991 GCA_045634345.1 Candidatus Flemingiibacterium sp.
TTTCGGACAGTGGTACGCTTCCGGAAGAAAGCAGCTTCTTCACAAGTATCGGTCATCCGCTCCCGGCAATCTGTATTCGTACCTCTACTGCACGTCCCGAAGCCCTTCTTAAGGCATGCTTTATTCTTGCAGCGATTGACGAACACAGCTTGCTTCAGGCTGTGACAACTGCGGTGGACATGAATGACAGCGGTGATTACGGTATTCCTGTTCCTAACTATGTAGAGGAAAATGTTTCGACCAAGGTCGTGAAGATTATCCAGTCTTATACCGGTGTTGTAGATAAAATGGTTTGGCGAAAATAAACCGAAAGGCGGACGGCATATGGATGAGAAGCAAGTACAGCAGACATTGATAGAAATTCTATATTCAATCGTAAATACGGTGAAAAATAACGAATCAATCAACGAAAACATCACGCCCGAGCTTCTTTCCGCTGTATATCGTTTGGCCAAACAGCATGACCTGGGTTATGCTGTTTCCCATTATGTTTATCAAAACCAAACAGCGATCGACCATGAACTTCAGGCGCAATTGCAGCAGGAGGAAATGCTGTCTGTTTATCGATGCGAGCAGATGAAGTATACCCTGGATGAAATCTGCGGCATTTTTGATGAAGTGAAAGTTGCATATATTCCGTTAAAAGGATCGGTAATTCGTCCGTATTATCCTTATGAAAACATGCGGACAAGTTGCGATATTGATATTCTGATTCATGAGGATGATTTGCAAAAGGCAATCGATGCTTTGCAAAGACACGATTATCGGTGCGGGATGCGGAATTATCACGATGTTTCTCTGCATTCCCCGAATGACATTCATTTGGAATTGCATTTCAATATACAAGAAAACAAGGACAATTTGGATGCAATATTGAAAGATGCCTGGAAATATGCAGCGCCAACAAATGGTACGCGATATGTGTTTACTGACGAGTTCTTTTCTTTCTATCTCTTTGCGCATATGGCGTATCACTTCCTGTCCGGTGGCTGTGGAATACGCGCGTTGTTGGATATTTGGGTGATGGAACATAAAATGGGAATTTCATATTCCTGTGCAGAAGAATTATTGAAAAAGGCGAGTATATATCAATTTGCCACGGAAATGAGAAAACTTGCAGAGCGGTGTTTTACCTATAATGATCGAGACGCTTTTTCCGATATGGTACTCAAATATATTTTTTGCGGCGGAGTTTATGGCAGTGCAGAGAACCATATTGCGGTAGATAAATTCAGGCATCAGAATTGTGTTGCTTATGCGTTAAAAAGGTTCTTCCTGCCGTACAAGTCTATGGTAACGGCGTATCCGATTTTGGTAAAATTCCCATTTTTGCTGCCGCTTTGTTGGTTGGCAAGGTTAAAGAGAGCAATATTTGGCGGCAAGACCAAACGAATTGCTTATGAAATGTCGTGTTTTCATCACACGCCGGATACTCGCATTGAAGAAGTTGAATATATTTGTTCGAAATTAGGTTTGTGATAGATAATGCTAAATTCCATTAGCGAAAATTCGATAAGGAATTTGAGGGCAGAGGAGAATATTCAGTTTATAACGTTGCGTGATAATGTCAAAACATTCTTACAATTTTGCGGTTCGTTATACACTCACGTCTACGATGTAATGTACTTCAACGGTATGTCCATTTGCAATTCTGTTCGCACGTTCAAATCTCATAGTTCGTACGGGTTTCACGTTCTTGACCATCTGACCACCGATAGAACCGGCCTGACGAGAGGTGAGTTCACCATTGTAACCCTGCTTGAGGTTTACACCGACTTCGCTTGCAGCCTCCATCTTGAACTGTTCGAGGGCAGCCTTTGCCTCGGGAACAACAATCTTGTTACTGGACATTGTTTTTTCTCCTTTTTGGAAAATATCTATATTATCGACTTACTTCGCTTCTTCCGCAATTTTTCACGAAACCGTACACAAATGTGTCGGGCGAAATACGTCTGTTTAATTGAGTCCTGACGTTTCCGCCCGACTCTGATACTATTATCGCCGATATAACGGTTTATATAAGTGGGAATTTACCCCGGCGGTGGAAATTGGTGCGAAGCGATTTTTTGATGTAATTATTGTATTATTATTTGTATTGTAGTGATAATTTATAATGAAAATAAAAGGAATAGATTTGTAAAATTAAAGGGCAAATCGTACGATTTGCCCTTTAATTTGCAACGTATAAATCAGGATTGAAATACTTAAAATATTTATCGTATTTTTCCTCGCTGATGAACTCAAGCGTTTTTATCCATTCGTTGCGCGCAGGCATTGAATAGAGCCCCAATGAATAAACATGTCAAAACGGTCATGGCGTACCCACTGTGTCGCCCGGGGTTTTACGTACTTTGTAGCTTGACATGATACCGTTCTCCTTTGTTTTGAAAATATTGTTTTGGAGTGGCTTTTGTCATGATTATAGACTATGCCGAAATCACCTTAACTTTATTATACAGTGCGCACTGCTTTGCTGCAAGGTATAATTCATTAAAAAATATGGGTTTTTCAGCAAATGGTCATATGAAAATCTTAAAGCTCAAACCAAAACACAGAGCCGGCTCCAATCTCGCTTTCAACGCCGTAAAAGGCACCGTGAAGTTCGAGAATGCTTTTAACAATCGAAAGTCCAAGCCCCGATCCCATTTGTGCTCGGCGGTGCAGTTTATCAACCTTGTAATATCTGTCCCAGATATTTGGAATCTCATCCGGCGCGATGCCTTCACCGTGATCTGTGACCTCAATGCGTACTTTTGTCTTTGAATCGTGCTCCACAATACGCTGTGCTACACTTACGGTCTTATCTTCTCCCGAATGAGTTATGGCATTATTTATAAAGTTGTATATCACCTGCAAAATTCGCGTGCGGTCAGCCTCGACCATTACATCACAGTCGCTTTTAAATTCAATGGTCCAACCATCCTGCGACGTCAATTTGGAGAAGCGTCCGATTACCTCGCGTACCGTATCTGTAAGATTGAAGGTTGACAGTGTAAGCTCCTGCGTTCCCGACTGTAGCTTTGAGATGTCGAGCACATCGTTGACAAGCGAGGTAAGTCGATTTGCTTCATCAATGATTATCTGCACATTCTTGGGAGTATTCTCGCCCGGGATATCGCGCATTGCTTCGGCGTAACCGGTTATCATTGTGAGTGGAGTGCGCAGATCGTGCGAGATGTTTGCAATCAGTTCTCGTTGGAGAGAACCTGCTTTTGAAAGCTCGGATGCCGCATAGGCGAGCGTATCCGACAACTCGGCGATCTCTCTGTATCCGGATGCGCCGAAATCTGCGTTGTAATTGCCTTTTGCAAGCTGTTTGGCACTGCTGTTGATGCGAACTATCGGTCTCGCAATGCGTTTCGCAAGGATGAAAGACAGTAGTACGGCAAGAAGTATCATTACGGCGGTGATGATAATAAGCTCCGTTTGAAGGGTGCGCACCGTGGAAGCAACCGGGGATACCGTCGTATTGAGTATCACCGCAACATCAAGTCCTGAAGTATCGTTGCGGATTACTTTAGTGTAGACTATGCTTTCAAGCGTATCGTCCTCGGCACTGCGATCATCGCTTGGATGGTAAGTGTCGGCGGCAAACGGCTGATCGAGTCTTTTTTCGAGACGAAAGCGCGAGAGCTTTTCGCCTCCCTCGCCTTTTGCAAACGCATATAGCATATAGATATTTTTCGCCGACATACCGTGTATCATGCAGTCCGATAAGGATTCTTCGCTCGCCAGCACCTTGCCTCGCTCGTCAAAAACGAGAACGCATACCTGCTTGTCCGCCGCCGTTTTTTCGGCAATTACTTTAAGCCTATCTGTATCGTTTATACAGCGCGATATGCTCTCGGCACTGCTCTTTATCTCGCTTATTCGCACGGACTTATATATTTCGCCGAAGAAAACTACCTGAAATAGCCATAAAAGACCGAGCAGTATGAAGAGAAAGAGCATCATACAGGCAAAGAATTTCCACCTGATGCCGAGTCGCCCTACGCTAATAGAGTTAGTTCGTTTCAAAACGGTATCCCACCCCTCGAAGTGTTACGATAAGACGCGCGTATTCACCGAGACTGCGGCGCAGCAGCTTGATATGCGTATCAAGTGTGCGGTCGTCCCCGTAAAAATCGTACCCCCAGACCTCGGTTATAAGCTTTTCGCGCGAGAGTGCAATGTTGCGGTTTTTCAACATATAGAAGAATAGGTCATATTCTTTCGGTGACATATCAATACGCGCTCCGTTTACATACACTATGCGTGCGGTAATGTCTGCGCGCAACCCGTCGATTTCGACCACTTCATGCTCAGTCTCCGCCTTGCCCCCACGGGTGCGCTTGAGCACCGCATCAACACGCAGCATAAGCTCCTTCGGGGAAAACGGTTTTACCACGTAGTCATCTATTCCAAGCTCGAAGCCGTTGATTTTGTCGTATTCCTCTCCTCGCGCTGAAAGCATGATAATCGGCGTATCTTTGATGCGGCGTATCTCACGGCAGGCGGAAAAGCCGTCAAGCTCAGGCATCATTATATCCATTATTATGATATCGAAATCCTGCTCGCGGCAAAGTCTTACTGCTTCCATGCCGTCTGCGGCTTCTATGACCTCATGGGATTCAAATTCTGCATATTTGCGGATGAGCTTGCGTATCATTTCCTCATCGTCAACGGTAAGTATTCTATACATAAATTAGCACCTCCGGATGTCGGTATTATAAATATATTATAACACCGAGCAAAGTGCAATTGCAAGCATCTTCGCCAAATGTTCACAAAACAATTACCCGAGCCTCACAGCTCGGGTATGTAGTCTTCACATTATGGTTGTTTCAAGCCCAAAACTGACGCCGATCGCGTCGTTCACCTGCTTCATTACACTGTCATCAAGATGCCCCATTTTTTCCTTCAGACGCTGCTTATCAATTGTGCGTATCTGTTCAAGAAGTATCACCGAATCCTTGGCAAGTCCGAAATGATCGGCAAGCACATCAATATGGGTCGGAAGGCGGTTTTTGCCGACTTGTGAAGTGATGGCAGCTGCAATAACGGTTGGGCTGTACTTGTTTCCGACATCGTTTTGCACGATGAGTACCGGGCGAAGTCCCCCTTGCTCCGAGCCGACTACAGGACTCAGATCTGCGTAATATATATCTCCACGTTTTACAGTCATGAAAATTCACTCTCCGTGCTTTTTTATTTTACGTCATTATTTTTTACCCGGAGTGGGAGTTTTAATCATACGAAAAAAATATTTTCGCAGCGTTGAATCCCTCCCATAACATATTATTACATTTAAGTGTTATAGGTGATTATGCTGTTTTGCCTATACGCGCCGTGTCGAACGGTTTTACTGAAAAAATTCCATTATATCACTTGACAAATTGATGGGATTCGTATATAATAAATATTGTTGATATGCAGGCGTAGTTTAGTGGCAGAACTTCAGCTTCCCAAGCTGACTGTGCGGGTTCGATTCCCGTCGCTTGCTCCAAATAAAAAGCACGAGAGGGCTTGCCACTCTCGTGCTTTTTCTTCGCATAAAAGCGGAGATACATCAATAAATTGCTTATAAAAAGTCAATATTTTGCGCAGTTTTTGTTTGTTGACAATTAGTGGTATTGGTGGTATAATTATTTTGTAATAGCATTAGTATAGCTATGAATAAACAAATATTATAACAGTAAGGTCGGATTTATTATGGACAAACTTAAGCTTCAGAATGTAAGAGATCAGATTCGTACCCAGCTCGAAGGATGCGTCAATTTCTGGCTCAAAAACGGAATGGACAAAGTCCACGGCGGCGTTTATACCTGTCTTGACCGTCAGGGCAATGTATATTCTACCGACAAGAGCGTATGGATGCAGGGACGCTGTGCATGGACTTTCGCATGGCTCTGCAATGTTTATGGAACAAAGCCGGAGTGGCTTGAAGCAAGTAAAAGCTGCCTTGACTTCATGGAAAAACACTGTATCAACCGTGAAGCAGGCGACAGAATGTACTTTACCGTGACCGAGGACGGAAAGCCTTTGCGTCAGCGCCGCTATTATTATTCCGAGACTTTCTATTCCATGGCAAATGCCGAATATTACGGAATCACCGGCGAGAAGATCTATCTTGAACGCGCCCTTAAAGCATACAATACATATTGGGATCTTTGGCACGGCGCCCCCGATCCCACCGGACTCGGAGCAAAGACTATCCCCGAAACACGCACGGGACGCAGCTTTGGAAGCGCTATGATCTTCCTTAATATGTGTTCAATCCTTGTAAGAGTGCATCCCGAGGGGGCGGCACTTTACAATGGACGCTCCAAGGAATGTGTACACGATATATTTAAGTATCACGTGCACCCCGAGCTTGGCTGTCTGCTTGAAAATGTAGGTCCTAACGGTGAAGCGAGAATGGAATTTACCGAGGGACGTATTGTAAACCCCGGTCATGATATCGAGGGAGCGTGGTTCATTCAGGAGTACGCAAAGCGTATGGGAGATACCGAGCTTACCGCAAAGGCCGAGGATATCTTCAATAAGGCATTTGATGCCGGTTGGGACAAGGAATATGGCGGATTGCTTTACTTCATCGACGCGAAGGGACTTCCGCCGGAAGCATATGAGCATGACATGAAGCTCTGGTGGCCGCATAACGAAATACTCATAGCCTCCATGATGCTTTACCGCGACACCGGCAAGGAAGAATATCTTGAGAAATTCTACAAGACATTCGACTACTGTCTTGAATATTTTAACGACGCTGAATACGGGGAATGGTACGGTTATCTTCGCCGTGACGGTAAACCCACAATGCCGCCCTGCAAGGGTTCAACCTTTAAGGGACCGTTCCATTTGCCGAGAATGCTCAGTATGGTGGACTGCATGATCGGCGAAGTGCTCGGCGAATAAGACGCCGCGTGCAAAAACAGTAAATAATTTAATTTTATATAAAGAGGACAATACAATGGATATTCGTAAGTATCAGGGTGTCATACCGGCGTTTTATGCTTGCTATGATGAAAAGGGTGAAATCTCACCGAAGGCTGTCGAGGATCTGACACGTTGGCTCATCGCCAAGGGCGTTAAGGGCATTTATGTCGGCGGCTCGTCCGGCGAGTGCATCTATCAGAGTGTTGCAGACCGCAAGCTGGTCCTTGAGCACGCAGTAAAGGCGGCAGAGGGCAAGCTGACAATAATCGCGCATGTTGCCTGCAATAATACAAGAGACAGTATGGAGCTTGCCGCGCATGCGGAAAGTCTCGGCGTTGATGCTATCGCGGCAATCCCGCCGATCTACTTCAAGCTTCCGGAGCACGCTATTGCAAAATATTGGAATGACATCTCGTCTGCCGCTCCGAATACCGATTTTATCATCTATAACATCCCCCAGCTCGCGGGTGTTGCGCTCACACTTCCGCTTCTTCGTGAAATGATAAAGAATCCGAGGGTTATAGGCGTTAAGAACAGCTCCATGCCGACTATGGACATTCAGCAGTTCAAGTATGAGGGAGCACTCAGCGGACGCGATTTTGTAGTATTCAACGGTCCTGATGAGCAGTTCATCAGCGGACTTCTTATGGGCGCTGACGGCGGTATCGGCGGTACATATTCCGCGATGCCCGAGCTTATCTTAAAGCTTTGGGAGCTCTATAAGGCAGGAGACCTCGAGACTGCGCGTGCTCTGCAGTATGATGTTAACAATATCATCTACACTCTCTGCAGCGGTAAGGCAAACATGTATGCGATGATCAAGGCAGTGCTCAAGAAGCGCGAGGGACTTAACCTTGGCGGCGTAAGAGCGCCCCTTGTAAATCTTGTTGAAGCCGATTACGCTATAGCCGACAAGGCATGCGACATGATCAGTGCAACTATCAAGAAATATATCGGCTGATTTTAAGTAAATATGCAGCGGACGCATTTCGGATGCGTCCGCTGCTTTTTTGATGTACTGCTGTAACAAAAAACACACCCCAAAGATGCTTGATCTTTGTGGTGTGTACATTTTT
>JAZRAB010000063.1:0-5771 GCA_045634345.1 Candidatus Flemingiibacterium sp.
TACGTGACCGCAACTCTGCGCCAGATCGCCGATAATCGCGGCGAGCCTGACAATTTCCTTATCCACCACGGCAATCTCTCAGCGTCAATACGTGAGGAAGCCGAAACAAAGATGAAAAACGACGAGCAGGTCTGTACCACATGCGCCACGGTGACAATGGAGCTTGGCATTGATATCGGAAGGCTCGAGCGTATCATCCAAAATGATGCGCCAAATTCGGTCTCGAGCTTTCTTCAACGCCTCGGGCGCTCCGGACGGCGCGGCACGCCGCCCGAGATGATGATGGTATTCAGAGAGGAAAATCCGCTTCCGAATGCGCCGCTTCCGCAGCTTATTCCGTGGGGATTCCTGCGCGCGATTGCGATAGTACAGTTATATATCGAAGAAAAATTCATCGAGCCGCCCACAACCAAAAAACTGCCGTTCAGCCTCGCTTTTCAGCAAACGCTGTCGACTCTCGCTTCGTCGGGCGAACTGACACCGAAGCGGCTTGCGGAACGGATCCTATCGCTTCCGCCCTTTTGTCATATCGACAAGGAGGACTACCGCACACTGCTTCTTGGCATGCTTCAGAACGACTTTATCGAGATGACCGAGGAAAAAGGACTCATCGTCGGCTTGAAGGGTGAACGTCTCACAAACAGCTTCAAATTCTACGCCGTTTTCAAGGACAGCGAGGATTATACAGTTCGCTGTGAATCGGACGAGATAGGCACTATCACAACACCGCCGCCGGTCGGAGACCGTTTCGCGCTCGCCGGACGTGTCTGGGAGGTGGAGGAGCTTGACATACCGCGAAAGCTGATATACGTCAAGGCGGTGAACGGCAAGATGGAAGTATCGTGGCCCGGCGACTTCGGGGAGATACACACGAAGATACTTGAACGCATGCGCCGCATACTCGAAGAAGATACCGTCTACCCATACCTGAAGCCGAACGCGCGCCGCAGACTTGAAATAGTACGAAATCTCGCGCGCAATACGGGAATTGTCGGACACTCGCTCGTTCCGCTTGGCGGCTACACATGGTGCCTTTTTCCATGGCTGGGAACTCGCTCATTCAGGACACTGCGCAAGTTCATCATGAATAACGCGGCGCGATTCAAAATAACCAATCTCGAATTTGAGGGCTGCTACTACATGATGTTCAAGATGGAATCGGGCAGTGACTACGCGCTTATAAAAGGACTGTGCGACATAATTGACCGTGAGGGCATCGACAAAACGCAGCTTGTGAGTCATGGCGAGATTCCCGTGTTTGAAAAGTACGATGATTTTATTCCTGCCGAGCTTTTACGAAAGCAGTATGCCGCAGATAAGCTGCGAACGGACGAAATAATGCTTCGTCTTCCGCAGATATTAGCGGAATATGAGGAGTAAATTATTGTTTAGCGGAGAGCTTGATGCTTCGATTATCGTAGCCCCCACGCGGCGCAACGCGCCGCGTGGGGTACTGACGCTCGGAGTGCAAACTCCCGATAAACTCAAATTTACATAAAAAGGTCAAAGCAGTCGCCATGTTCCATGCCGCCCTCTTTGACCTTTTATTTATAAAACGCTTATGCCTATTGCAATAAATGAGATTAAAGCGCACATGCCGCCAAGACATAGCTCCCTTGGTGTGTGGCGAGTCAGCGCTACTGATGACCAAGCTACGCCGATTGCCACGACAGTACACGGTATCGCCCACGCCCAGCCGAGAAAATATACCGCGAAAAGAAGTGGTCCCAGCACTCCGCAGGCGTGACCGCTGGCTTTTTGCCCAAGCAGCTTATTGAATACAAGCAGGAGAATGACCGATAACAGATATGCCGTTGCGATAAACTTAAACTCGGCGCTTGCTCCGCTCAGGTATGCGTATGCAAAGCCGATGATGTATCCAAGCACACTTGTTACAAAAGCGAGCGCGCGTTGGCCGTCTCTGCCTCGTCCTCTAAACTGCGGAATTATTGGTTGTAGTACATAGGCGAGGCTAGGGATAATTGCAAGACAGATTACAGCCGCCAAAAAATCCCACGCACCTCTGAAAACCGCATCACGCAGAAAATATGTCACGCTTAAAAGGAGTGTAACGAGAATTGGCGGGACGGTAAGTATGCGTACAGCTTTGGCGATGATGTTTTTACTCATTTTTTTACCTCATTTTTTCACTGCATCCGAGTGTATTTGATATCATTATAAACACATCAAGCACTTTTATCAACCTACACTTTGATTTTGCACTCTATCTGTGAAAACGCCGACTCTACCAAAACAAAAAACGGCTCTACTGACAGTAGAGCCGCTGTTTATAGCGGATTAGTTTGACTTTTTTGCGAATAAATGTATCCCGCCGCGCTTGACATAAAAGCAAAGCAGGACGATAAGCTGACTGGGGATTCCCAGTAAAAGCAATTCCCAATAATTTTTATCAGCCCATAGGAAAATAAGGTATATTGTTGCGAAGATGCTCCAAACCAATGCGGAGATGAAAACCAGCCCCCAAAAACGGTTGCCCCAAAGAGAATTGAACACCGTGAGCAATATCATTGAGACAACAATGGCGTATTGGAAAATAAGCGGATAAGTAAAGCCCGAAAGGTGCATTATTATGAAAGCAAGTGCTGACAAAGTCCAAACGCCGAGAAGCGGTATGAGGGAGACTATCGCATGATTTACCTTGGCTTTTTGCTTTGGGAGTGGCTCGGCTTCGCTGTGGGGGTGAAGCAGATAATCTACGCTGCATCCGAAAAGCGCGGATATCTTGAGCAGTACATACGCATCGGGGAGACCTTCCGCTCGTTCCCATTTTGAAACGGCTTTGTCCGAATATGAGAGCGCATTTCCAAGCTCAAGCTGTGTCATTTTATTCTGGATTCTGAGCGCGGTTATGTTTTTGGCTACTATTGCTTTAAGCTCGGTGTCCTGCAATAAAATCGCTCCCTTTCTCATAATATACTTTGTTTAAGTATAATACATTTTCGGCTCATTTTCAATATGCGGACGGATAAATTTTAAAAAAATTAATTTTTGCAGTGCGGATCTTTTCGCCGGAGCGCAAAAACGTGCACCAAACACAAATTTACTGCGCAAAACAGTATTTTTGCAAAAAAGCTTGTCAATTTACATAAATATTATGAAATAATCGCCGTGTATTTTTCAAGTATAAATATTATATTTATTTGAAAAATTGCGCAGAATGTGGTATAATATAATATATTGGTAATAAGTCGTGGTAGAAGACTGCCTGAATATTCGCCAAGGAGGATGAACACGGTATGAAGCATGTTGATATATATACCGACGGCGCATGTAAGTGCAATCCCGGTCCGGGCGGATGGGGAGCTGTCATCGTATATAACGGTATCGAAAAGGAGCTTTCGGGCGGCGAAGCACAGACTACTAACAATCGAATGGAACTGATGGCGGCGATCAGCGCGCTTGAAGCCCTGAAAGAACCGTGCGATGTCACGCTTACCTCCGATTCAAAATATATGGTGGACTCTATCGAAAAGGGATGGGTTTACGGATGGAAGAATCGCGGCTGGAAAAAAGCCGACAAGTCCCCGGCGCTTAATCCTGATCTTTGGGAGCGCCTTCTGCGGCTTCTCGAATTGCACACGGTCAAGCTCGTATGGGTAAAAGGGCATGCAGGGCATCCGTACAACGAGCGGTGCGACCAGCTTGCCTGTGCCGAGGCGGAGCTTTACCGCTGACGTTCACGAATTGTTTACATTAAAAGTAATGGTTGCCTATTGAAATGTGCACCAAAAAGGTATACAATAAATATGCGGTAGAAATAACCGCTGTATTATAAAATTATCTTCCATACGGAAAGGATGAATAAATATCATGTCAGAGAGATTGGTTTACGCCGATAATGCGGCGACCACATCCACATCTCGTGCAGTGCTTGATGCAATGATGCCTTATCTCACCGAGGTTTACGGTAACCCGTCAAGTCTGCACCAAAAAGGGAGAGCGGCCAAGGCAGCTATCACCGCAGCACGCGAGAAAATCGCATTGTTGCTCGGGTGCAAGCCTAACGAAATATACTTCACAGCCAGCGGATCTGAAGCTGACAATTGGGCGATAAAGGGTATCGCTCATGCAATGCAGAACCGCGGCAGACATATTATTTCAACCAAGATTGAGCATCACGCAGTGCTTCATGCGCTCGAGTCCCTCGAAAAAGAGGGCTTTGAGGTGACATATCTTGACACCGACAGCGAAGGGCGCGTCACCCCTGCACAGGTTGCGGCGGCAGTTCGCGTTGACACTATACTCGTCGAGGTAATGTACGCGAATAATGAAATCGGCACGATCGAGCCGATACGCGAGATTGCGGCGGCGGTCAAGGCGAAGAATCCCAAGACCATTGTGTTTACGGATGCTGTTCAGGCGGTCGGTGCGGTCGATATCAACATCGAGGAGCTTGGTGTTGATCTGCTATCAATGTCGGGACATAAAATACACGCTCCCAAGGGCATCGGCGCGCTCTATATAAGAAACGGCGTGCGCATAAACAACCTCATTGACGGCGGCGGTCAGGAACGCAGCAGACGCGGAGGAACGGAGAATGTTCCGTATATTGTCGGATTCGCCAAGGCGCTTGAGGATGCAATTGGCGGTATTGGCGAGGGTGCGCGCGTTGCGGCGATGCGTGACCGTTTGATAGATGAGATCACGAAGATACCGAACACACGTCTAAACGGTCCGAGGGAAGGAAGACTCCCCGGAAATGTCAATGTTTCGTTTGAGTTTATTGAGGGCGAAAGCCTTCTCCTGCTTCTTGATATGGCAGGCATATGCGCATCAACCGGATCGGCATGCTCGTCAAGCTCGCTTGAACCGTCGCATGTACTGCTCACGATCGGTGTCCCCGTGGAACAGGCACACGGCTCGCTTCGCCTTTCGATAGGACGTGATACCACGGACGCGGATATAGATTACATTCTTGAAAAGCTCCCTCCGATAGTGGAGAGACTCCGTGCGATGAGTCCGCTTTATAATGCGTAATTTAGGGAAACATACAATAAAATACAGATAAGGAGACAAACCATGTACAGCGAAAAAGTAATGGATCACTTTGCCAATCCGAGAAATGTTGGCGAGATTGAGAACGCAGATGCAGTCGGCGAGGTTGGCAACGCAACCTGCGGTGATATTATGAGAATGTACCTCAAGATAAACGAAAACGAGGTCATTGAGGACGTAAAGTTCAAGACCTTTGGGTGCGGCGCGGCAATTGCGACATCGTCGATGGCAACCGAGCTTATTAAGGGTAAGACTGTTGAAGAAGCACTCCAGCTTACTAACAAGGCGGTGATCGAGGCACTCGACGGACTTCCGCCGCAGAAGATACACTGCTCCGTTTTGGCGGAAGAGGCGGTAAAAGAAGCGATTGCCAACTACTATGACAAGAAGGGCATCAAGCACGATCTTCGTACCGGATGCGCCGGTCACTGCGCTACCTGCACCAAGCACCACTAATGAAAAAGCTGTCTGCTTTATGCGGACAGCTTTTTTGTATAAATTTGAGTTTATAGGGGAGTTTGATGCTACGAGCATTGGTGCTCCTTGCGGTGCAGAGCCCCGCCTGCCGGTATTTCTCGCGGCGGCAATGCCGCCGCTCGGTCGGGGGCGGCGTTGCTCTCAAACGCCGATCCACCCGCCCCCGACCCCCCCCACCCGGCTCGGCTCAGCCGAGCCAAGGAGGGGAGTGCAGCTGGTTCCCCACTGCTACACGGCAGGCGGCGTAAAGCGCCGCGTGGGAGCCGCGATAATCGAAG
>JAZRAB010000064.1:0-2611 GCA_045634345.1 Candidatus Flemingiibacterium sp.
CTCCGCTACCCCGAGGATAAGGTTGATGTTACAGGATACAGCTATGAATCCTGGCATTGGCGATTTGTGGGCAGAGATACAGCTCTTGAGATGCTCCGAACCGGCGAATGCTTTGAGGAATATCTCGCACGAACCACCAAAACTGAATAAAAAGATCGACTCACCTAGGCGTGATACTCTTAGCGGAGTATCACGCCAACTCTATTCGCCTCTGGCGAGTGATATTGCTTCGCAGTGATATTCGGCTTACGCCGAGTGATATTCGCTGCGCGAGCTTTTAGGCGAATAGAATATCACTGAAGCCGCAAGGCTTCAATATCACGATTGCGATAGCAATCATATCACTCTTTGCGAAAGCAAAGAATATCACTAAAAGCAGAAAAAGAGAGAGCAAAGCGGTTTTTCTTTCCGCATTGTTCTCTCTTTATGTTTTTATCGCAAGTTTCGCATTTGTTTAACAAATGCATTGGGCTATGCCCATACCCCTATTATAAATTCTCCGATAAGGACATCACCCATAAGTCTTTCGTCACTTTTTTGAAAAAAGTATCATCGAAAGGTCTTTTGTCGCGCTCATAATGATTTGTGCATTTCTAAAAACAGTCAAAAGTATTGACATTTCAAGATGCTTGTGGTAAAATGTAGAGTGGATAATGGGCATTTGTCCCACATAACTCTTATTATGTGTATTTTGTACTATATACTTGGCTCCCTTTAAAGGAGTATTTATTTTGCGGAACGTGTAGCGCTCGCTACATACACAGATCACTTTGATTTTTAGCATTTGGATGGGGATTTTGAGAAAGGAGTAGCGTGAAAGCTTGCGTCATACTCCCGTTCTGCTAACCATTCACGCTTAAACTTCACCTAAAAATGGGGCCCGGCCCATTTTTAGAGCAAAGCTCCGCGGTGAAGTTTCCATCACTATTTGAGCCGCCATGGGCGGCATGGAGATTGATATGAAGCACGAAGCAGCGATTAAGAATCTGCTGGTCAAAAACGCCATACATTTGATCGCGCAGGGGGGCTTTGAGAAGGCCACGACCAAGGAATTGACGCATTGCAGCGGATCGATCGAAGGGCTGCGCATGAACGAGGTATACATTTACCGACTCTACGGCAGCAAGGAAGCATTGTATGAAGCCATGTTTGCATACCTTGATAAGGAAATGTATTTGGTGTTCAAGGATGCGATCGAGGCGGCCGGCGGTATGGAGCCGGATACCGAGCAGAAGCTCTTCCGGGTCTTTTCGGACGTGTGGCGCTTTATCATGCAAAACGAGGAGCATTGCCGCTGCTACGTCAGATATTACTATTCGATATACTTCAAAGGACAAACCTTTGATACGCAGCAAATGCACTTTAATAAGCTGATAGCTGAGTTTGCACCGCTGTTCAAGGCGGAGGCAGACGTCAATGCGATCATGCGCAGCGTGTTTATTGCGCTGTTGGATTTCGGCCTTCAGGTGCATAACGGCATGCTGGAGAATCGCGAGGATAACAGGCAGCACGTGTTTCTTGTGCTGCACAGCATAATGCGGCCGTATTTTAAGGATTCTATCAAATACTGAGATTTGGTAAAGGAGGGTAACGATGACCAGAAAAATTATTATGTGGGTTTTATTGGTCGGCGGCAGTGTTTTGACGCTGGTCGGTGTGGCACTGATGATGTTGACAGGCACTGGCTTGGGTGAAGACGACGAGATCGTGGTCGACCTGGCGAGTGAATCCACGCAGGTCATTGAGTTTGAAAACCTTTGCTTGATTCCGGGAGAATCGTGTGAGTACACGATTACGCTCAAGGGGGAACATGCCGATCGGTACGAGCTGCTCTTCGATTTTGTGGAATTGGAAGAGGGAACGCTCAAGAATTTTGCTTTCGTCAAGATCCAATCGGGGGATAAGGTGCTGTACGATCAGCTGCTTTCCGAAGCTTTTGCACAAGAGCATCTTGCATTACCCATTGATTTTAACCAAGAACAGAACACGCAATTGACCATTATATATTATCTTCCCATAGAGGTTGGCAACGAGGCCAAGAATGCAGGGGCAGTTTTCGAGCTGCACATAAAAGCAAGCAATGAGTGAGGTAATTTATGGATAAGAGAAAGATGAAAAAAATAAGCGATGTCGTACAAAACGTGCTTTTATACGCGTTTCTCATCATTTGTATTGCCGCGGTATTTCTGACCGTGATGTCCAAGAAGGATATTGACGGTGCAGCAGAGGTCTTCGGATATCAGATGAGAGTGGTCGTTTCCGACTCCATGGCGAAATGCGAGTATACCGACGTATCGCAGTATAAGATTAAGGATATCCCGCTTCGCTCCATGATCTTTGTCAAGGTCATGCCCGAGGATGAGAAAGAGGCGGACGAGTGGTACAGAAGCTTAAAGGTCGGTGACGTATTGACCTTCCGTTACGTATATACCACGCAGGTCACCATCACGCACCGTATCGTTTCAATCACCGAAAAGGAAACGGGAGGCTTTATCATTGAGCTGGCGGGAGACAACACCAATTCCCAGGGCGGTCAGCTTTACCAGACCATTGATACCTCTCTTCCCAACAACACCAATTACGTGATCGGTAAGGTGGTAGGCACTGCCTA
>JAZRAB010000065.1:0-2130 GCA_045634345.1 Candidatus Flemingiibacterium sp.
GCTCGAAGCGCTGTACGAAAAGCACAACGTCAGAATAAACGTCGCCGGTACGGTTGAGTCAATATCGCATATCACCGCGGATATTCTTTACGAATGTTACCGCGTGTTCTATAACCTCTCCAACATGATGCTTATCGTCTGCGGCGATGTCACAGTCGATGAGGTAAACGAGGTCTGCGACAAGGTACTGAAGGAGCAGGCACCGGTCGAGATAATCCGCGACTACCCCGAGGAAAAGGCGGGGGTCTATATGCCGAGAGTCGAATGTGAAATGCAGGTGTCGAAGCCGCTCTTTGCAATCGGCATCAAGGATGTGGATATCCCCGATGACCCGATGGAGCGTATGAGAAAGTCCGCCGCAATGGAAATTCTCAATGATCTGCTTTTCGGGAAGGCGGGAGAATTTTACAACAAGCTCTATGAGGAGGGACTCATCTCCGGCTCGCTCGATATCGGCTACGGCATCTGCAAGAGCTATGCCAACAACTCCATCTTCGGCGAGGGAAGCGATCCGGACGAGGTCTTCGCGCGCTTCAAATCGTGCGTTGAGACAGCGAAGAAAAAAGGGCTTTCCCGTGATGATTTTGAGCGCTCAAAGCGCGCTCTGTACGCGGCGATGATTCGCTGGTTCGACAGTACTGAAGATATCGCAAACAACTTCCTGCAGTTCAAGCTCGACGACGGCGACCTTCTTGACTACGCCGATGCAATGTCGGGCGTGACATACGAGGACGTGAGCGAGCTTCTTGACAAGGCGTTTAAGGATGAATATTACTCCCTCGCCATAGTGAAGCCGCTCGGGACGGAGGAAAAATAAATGCTTACGACATTTTTAGCCAACATCCCCGCACCGAATATTATATCCTTCCCCGGACTCGGAATCGGCGAGTTCACGCTTGATCCCGTGGCATTCCGCATTCCCCTTCCGTGGACTGACGGGGAAAGTCACCCTATAATGTGGTACGGAATCATTATCGCGCTCGCTATGATAATCGGGTTCTCGGTTGCGCTTAGAAAGGCAAAGTTCGAGAAAATCAAGAGCGACGACGTGTTCGACCTTGCGATATACCTTATAATTTTCTCAATCCTCGGCGCACGGCTCTATTATGTATTAATGAAGCCGGGGGATTTTAATTCACTTTCCGATATAATCGCCGTTTGGAACGGCGGACTCGCCATTTACGGCGGAGTTATAGCCGGCGCGCTGACGATACTCATATTCTCAAAAATCAAAAAGCTGAAAACAACCAAGCTGCTTGATATGGCAGCGCCCGGACTCATAATCGGTCAGGCAATCGGACGTTGGGGCAATTTCTGCAACGCCGAGGCACACGGCACAATTACCGACCTGCCGTGGCGCATGGGTATTGCCGACGGATATTGGATAGACTTCGCAAACGGCGAAGCCGCGTTCGGTACGATGCACTACTTCCATCCGACATTCTTCTATGAGTCGCTTTGGAATATTCTCGGCTTTATCCTCATAATGAGCTTATATAAGAAGAAAAAATACGACGGTCAGCCGACGCTTTGGTATTTTGTCTGGTACGGCTTCGGACGCTTCTTTATCGAAGGACTGCGCACCGACAGTCTCTACCTCTTTGAATCTTTGCTCGGTGAGACGATACGTGTTTCCCAGCTCGTTGCCGCAATTTGCGTTGTCGGCGGTGCCGCCGCACTGATCATTTGCGGCAAACGCGCAAAGCGTCGCGCGATGGACGACGCCGAATACGAAGAAGTCTACACCGCAAAGCGCGATGCCCTCGGCATCGACCAGGATTCACCGACATATGAGACATATGATATGAAAGAACCTACCGAAAACACAGACACAGCGGAATAAAAACCAGTCCGCGGCAACCACGGAGAGCGTAGCGAATACGCATATGCTCGCGGCGAAATACCGCCGCTCGGCGGGGTTCACAGCTCCGAGCGTTGATGCTCCCACGCGGTGCGGTGCGCCGCCTGCCGGTATTCTCGCGGCGGCTTCACCGCCGCGAGGTCGGGGAGGTGCTGCGTTCAAACGCCGCTCCGCCCTCCCCTCCACCCCTCCAGGCTCGGCTGACGCACTCCTTTTGTTGTATAGCTATCCTTGCGCGGAGAGCGAAGCGATTCCGCGCCCCAAGCCGA
>JAZRAB010000066.1:0-2853 GCA_045634345.1 Candidatus Flemingiibacterium sp.
CAACAAAGGCAAAACCGTCTCTTCGCTGGCGCTCTGCGTATAGAGCAATCAATTCCTTTGCCATGCTTTTTGCGGCAAGCTTTGCTTTGGTCTTGGCGCGAGTCCATTCCGCACCGCCCATTTTCGACAGCTTTACGCCGCCGTTTTCCGAATGTGCACCGATATACTTTGACACCATATCAAGCTGATCGGTCGGCAGGTACAAAAGATCACTTCCGGCATATTGGATTTTGATATAGTCCTTTGTCACGCCAACAACCGTCAGCTGCTCAATACCCATATACATACCGATACCGTGATTTGCGTGCACAACAAAATCTCCGACGGTTAAATCATTGTAGGAAAGGATCTTTTCCTGCGAGGAGCGGCTGTGCTTTGACCGTCTTCCGTGCGAAAGTATAGTGCGCGAATAGGAATTGGGGTTCTGATACATCGACAAAAGCGCAAAACGTGTCGCCGTAAGCTCAAAGCCCGCCAAATTGAATCCCGACAGCACAAGCGTTACCGATTCGGGTAAGGTCAATATTCCATAGCTTCTCTCGCCTGAAGCAGCAATAGCCTGAAGTCCGTGCTCACAAAGGGTATTTGCGGTATTTTTTGCCGCAGTTTCATTCTCACAGAGCACAACTGTACGAAATTTACTCTCGGCATAGTCGGTAAGATCCTCAACAAGTAAGTCCATATTGTCTGCATATGAAACGGTCTGTTTGGTTCGGAATGCGTAAAGTCCCGACAGCTTACGTCCGGGTTGATTTGTGGCAAAGGTATCGCACAGCAGTGCTCCGCTCTTGTCAATATAGGTCTCATAATAGTCGCTATGACGAGAATAATCGGCAAAGCGTGGGGATATCTCATTTTTTTCAAGAAGCGTTTCAATCTCACTCGTTATATGAAAGTCGTATGCTTTCATGCGGTCGCCGCAGGCGCGCTCCTCTTGCACAAACACGAGCGGATAACGGAGTCCGCGCCCCTTTGCGGCATACGTCGCATAATCGGCAAGCGTTGTTTTATCCTCGTACACGAGCGAAATATATTTGTCAACAAAATTAAGCTCCGTGCCGCCGTCAATCGCCTCAATCTCGCCCAACAGCTCGGCAGATACCCGTTCTTCAGATGCTTTTTTCAACTGTTGCAATGCGGCTTTTTTTATTGCCGCACGCGATTCTTCGGTTGTGACTATCTCTCGCGCCGGAGTTACGGTAATGTGCATCAGATTTTCGATATTGCGCTGAGTCATGACGTCAAAATAGCCCATGCGGTCGATCTCGTCATCAAACAACTCGATTCGCACGGGATATTCACAGTATGGCGGAAAGATATCGACAATACCGCCGCGCACGGCGTACTGTCCCACGCCGTCAACAAGCTCCGAACGCACAAATCCGCTCGATTCAAGGCGCGAAATCAACTCATCAAGCCGCAGCGGAACATCAATGTCGATATCAATTGTGTTCGCACGAAGAACGGCGATTGGCATAGTAAACTGCATCGCGGCATCGGGTGCGGCGATAACGCAGTCGTATGCTCCCTTGCCGTCGGCGGCGTTC
Source organism: Candidatus Flemingiibacterium sp. (assembly GCA_045634345.1). Taxonomy (GTDB): domain Bacteria; phylum Bacillota; class Clostridia; order Oscillospirales; family CAG-272; genus Flemingiibacterium. The sequence goes on from JAZRAB010000066.1 coordinate 1,548, forward strand.
ACGAACGCCGCAAGCGCGCGCAGACGCTCATGCTCGTATTCACGTGATGAGGTTATATTATGAAATACAAAATCACGAAGCGGATACATAAGCGGCTTGAGTCCAAGCTCAGAAAGGGCGTTAAAAAGCTTAAGTCCGTCCTTTTCATCCGGTATAAGCATGAGAGCCGGGAGATTGTATTTTTCGCGCACACCCCGAATGACCGCCGCGTAAAATACCGCACGCGCTCCGTCTGCAAGACCGCTTATCTGTAGGGGATGAGCGGCTTCGCTCTGTCTTGCCGAGATTGTTTTTAGTATCTGGTCAAACTCCTTTTCGAGAAGTATTGATTCCGAGATAATGTTGATTCTTTCGTCCATGCTTACCTCAATTCAGCATATTCATTGCCCTGTCGATATTGCCGTCAAGTATCGTCGGAAGCGCGTCAACCACCTTGCCCATTGCAGCAAAGAATACCTCTTGGTCTGCTTTCGGAATCTGACCGAGTACCCAGTCCGCGAGGTCGTAATCCGGATGCGGCTTTGCGCCCACTCCCATGCGGATGCGAGGGAACTCGTCACTTCCCGAAAGGGTTATTATTGAGCGCAGTCCCTTCTGACCGCCGTCACTTCCCTTTCTGCGCAGTCGTACCTTTCCGGGAGCTAAATTAATGTCGTCGCAGATAACAATGATATTTTCCATCGGGATTTTGTAAAATGCAGCGGCTTCCGTTACCGCCTCGCCCGACAAATTCATGTATGTCTGCGGTTTCATGAGAAGTACACGGTGCCCACAGATGACCCCATCACCGACGAGCGCCTTAAATTTCGCACGGTCTATTTTTACGCCGAGCTTTTCCGCCATAAAATCAAGCGTCATAAATCCGGCGTTATGGCGTGTAAACATATACTCCTTGCCCGGATTTCCAAGTCCGACGATCAAATGTGTTATAGGCTCTGATGTAGGCGCAGAGGATTTTTCTATTTTACGAAACAGGTCAAAAATATCTGCCATGATGCTCTCCGTTTATATTATTTTAAAATTATACAAAGCACAAATCGACGGCAAGGACAATGCCCTCCCGTCTAGCTACTGTATTATTGTACCATATTTACGTCAATAATGCAAGTGGTTGGAGAGAATTTCATTTAAATAAGTTCTGATAAAATCGGATGCTTGCCGCGATAAATTTGAGTTTATAGGGGAGTTTACGCTCCGAGTGTTGATGCTCCTTGCGGTGCGTTGCCCCGCCTGCCGATATTACGAGGGTTCCACCCTCGTGCTCCCGGGCAGGGGAAGAACCATCTCAAACGCCGAAGTTTCTTCC
>JAZRAB010000067.1:0-2749 GCA_045634345.1 Candidatus Flemingiibacterium sp.
GTTTGGCTACGATACAGAAAACCTTGCGAACCAGAAGTTAGAAGAAAGACATCATGCATATGGAACAGTAGAGGATGTAGTGACAGAGAACCATGCGGAGAATGTAAACGGCTTTGCAGGATCAACATTGTCACTTGAAGCGGAGATCAGACTTGACATGATGTTCTTGTGCGACAACGTAGGAACGAACTTTAACGGACTGTATGCAATAGCAACATATACCGACTTCGACGGCATTGAGAGAGAAATCCGAATTGAAGGCGAAGACTTCGTAGACTACATGGATTATGGAGTATACTGCCAGATATCCGTAGTAGGCATGGCAGTCGCAGACTTCAGACAGCTTGTAACATGTACGGTATATGATCCTAGCGGAAACGAGCTTGCATGCGGAGTCGACAGTGTAGAGAGCGTGGCAAACCGTTATGAAGCACAGCTCGGAGACATTGTCAAGGCTATAGCTAAGTTCTGTCAGTCAACGTACAACTATCTTGCTGACTAATCAATTGACAGCATAATACAAGAAAGACGATCCATTATCCGGCGGGGAATACCCGTCCGGAGGAGGATCCCCGGGTTTCGGCCCAGGGCATGAGTCGGAGACAAGCTCCGGCTTGTGCCCGAGGCTGGAGCCTTTTGGTCTCGATAAGACCGCGTGGCGGTCGATAGCATGGAATTTTATTATGGAGGCAAAAATCATGAAAAAACGCATTATTTCAGTGCTCCTTTTAGGGGCGATGCTCGCATCTCTTACAGCATGCGGAGGCGATACCGGTGACGGTAAGAATCCTGACGGTGACAAAATTTCCAATACAGATGACACCCCTGCAGGTATTGAAGCGGCAGACTACAACCTGCCATACAACATTTACGCACCCGCGGATGATATAATGTACTCAAGATACTATTTTGCCGATGATGCCGGAACAGATGTCATGACTAAGGCAATCTATGAGCGTGAGATCACAATTGAGGAGCATCTCGGCGTTGATATCGGATACACCCTTACCGGTAAAATTGCCGATGTCAAAACTGTAATGCAGAATATGGTAATGACGGGTGAGGATACATATCAGCTTGTGCTTACACACTGTATCTCCGGTCTTTCCGCAATGATCACGGAGGACCTGCTCTATGATTTCAATGACTTCGAGGCTGTCGATATGACACAGGAGTGGTGGAATAAGCAGGGATGTGAAGCGCTTGAAGTAAACGGACACCGTTTCTATACAGTTTCAGATTATATGCTTCCTGATGTTAACTGCGTACTTGTCAACAAGTCTATACTTGATGAATATGATCTTGAAAATCCCTACGATCTTGTACGCGAGGGCACATGGACCATCGACAAGATGATAGAAATGATGGACAATGCTACTATCGAGAACGGAGACAGTAGGTGGGATGTTAATGACAGCTACGGTCTTGGCTGCCCCAACGACTTCTTCTTAAACTCGTTTATTTTCGCGTGTGACGTAAGCTTTGTTGAAAAGAATGAAGCAGGCGATCTTGAATTTCTGTTCGATAACGAACGCTCCTACACAATGATCGACAAGATTCACGAGCTCATAAAGGGCGGAAGTACTTGGGTTTACGACTTTATGCTTGAACCTACTAATACGGAATCACTTAACATAGCCAAGGGACGTACTCTCTTTAATATTGAGGCTGTCGGAGATCTTTATAAGTACCGTGACAGCGATGTAGAATACGGTATTCTTCCTTATCCGAAGCTTGAGGCAACACAGCCTGCATATCAGACTAACGCATGGTCTGGCATGATGTCTGTGCCTAAGACCGTCAAAAATGCTGATATGGTCGGAGAGGTTATTGAGCTTCTCGCATATTACAGCGGCGATACCACTATCCCCGCATACTTTGATATGGTGCTTGGTGAAAAGATGGCACGCGATACTGATTCCAAGGAAATGCTCGGTATCATCTTTGATGGCGTTGTATATGACTCAGGTGTAAGTTATTTTGGACTAACTAAAGGTATGAATGAGCTTTTCTATACACCTCAGCACCTCATTATCAAGGGCCGCGGTGCAATAGGATTTTCTTCACACCTTGCGACGTACCAGCCCAGCGCTGAGGCAGAGATTGAGCTCTTCAACGAGGCAGTAAACGCAATCGTAAGAGAATAATCTCATTTAATTCCTTATTGTATTCAACTCTGTATTTGGGGCAGAGTTTGAATAAATGTTTTCTCCATTTTTCTATAGCATGGTTACTCCGCGCGTTTTTGCGCGGAGTAACCACCAATTTTGCTTTTGAAAATGCCTGAAAATATGGAAAACTTTGATAGAACTTGTTTTTAAAATATGCGCATGATTAGCAATTACTATTTGCAAAATCAGCGCAGCGAAGGAGGAAAATGTATGAAAACAAAACGACTTATATCAATGCTGCTTTCGGCGACACTCATTTTTTCGAGCTTGCCGATGAGCATGGCGGCGAGTGGGGGAGCGGTTCCCACCAATCTTACCGTAAACGAGTGGCAGCATGAAAACGGCGATCCCGTGCTTTCAATGAACGAGGATTACGAATTCAACTCGTTTGTTCACGCATCTAATACCGGTTTAAATAATGCAGGCGGTACCGGCGCACGTTACGGTTTCAATTATTGGAATGAAGCACTTGATAAGGCTATTTTCGGAAGTGCTTACCAAAGCGGTCTCAAAGGTAACGGTACATATGAACTCAGCGTATGGATGCGTTCTGCTCCTGACGGAGAGGCTACCGATTA
>JAZRAB010000068.1:0-3460 GCA_045634345.1 Candidatus Flemingiibacterium sp.
ATTCTGCGGATCGCTTCGATATGGCTCTCACCGATATATCCCATACCGATTATTCCGACATTTATTTTTTTCATGTGCAGCCCCCTAGTGGATATTATTTTACTATATTTCAATTATAGCAAATTCATCGCACAAAAACAACCCTTATTCGTATGTATATTTTCCAAAAAAATTGCATTTGCTTGACAAGAGAATCTTTTTGGTGTATCATATTATTAAAGCCTAATCTCCAAAAAGGAGGCAGTCTATGTTTTTTCAACCTACTCTTCTAAATGACGATACATTCGACATCCGTATGTATAAAATGAACGACTTCCCACTTCATTGGCACAGTGACCTTGAAATACTGTGCTGCAGAGAGGGTTCTTTCAGCATGTGGGTAAGAAAAACGAAATATACTTCCTATAAGGATGATATAATCCTTATAGGAAGCTGTGAGCCGCACCAGGTTTGTGAATGCTCTTTGGATGCAAAAGCTGTCACAATAAGGGTTGGGTCCCTTTTTTGCGGAAGCGCAGCTTTCAGAGAAATAGTCAAAAACCGTTTTGAAAAGCCGCTGCTTGAAAAGGACATTGATGCAATCAATGAGGTCGAACAAATCGTTTCTCGGCTTTCCCACGAGAAGTCATATAAAGCCGGCATTGAGCTTCGCGGACATCTTTGTTTACTGCTTGCCATTCTTTTAGAAAAGCTCCCCACCACAACGCAGATGTCAGACAACTACCAAAAGCGTCTTGCGGTTACAATGAGAATACAAAAAGCTCTCGATCTTGTGGCGATGCGCTACAATGAGGATGTTGCACTGGCTGATGTGGCAGCTGTTTCCGGATATGAAAAAAGCGCTTTTTGCCGTATGTTCAGAAATGCTACCGGAAGCACCTTCCATAGATATCTCAATGAATACAGAATTAAAAAAGCGGTGGTACTGCTTGACGATAACCATTACAGCATTTCCGAAATATCAAATATGGTGGGCTTTTCACAGCAAAAAAATTTCTCACGGATTTTCAAAGATATTACAGGAGTAACCCCCTCGGAGTACCGTAAAAAGCATCCGTCAGAAAGTTAAGCATATTCTAGGATGCAAAATTTATGGAAAAAAAGGCTATGAATGGTGCTTGTGAAAAAAAGCCGTGCACTGTATAATATTCTTATGAATTAACGAAGGGAGAACCGAAATGGTAAAATCAAGAATAACAGCGGCTATTTGGCCGTGGGGCACTAACACAAGAGAGCAAATGGAAACGGCAGCTGCTGCAGTTTCAAAGATAGGATACGAGAAATTTGAGAGCGTTAAAGCCGCAATGTACGCTTATGACCTTGATATCAAGGCGTACAAGGAGGTTCTTGAGCGCAACAATCTTAAGGCGGAAAGCTTCTATTTCCATCTTATGAGAAGAGAAAATGAAGCAGACATTTTCGCTAATCTTGACAAGGAGCTTGAATTTATTGCAGAGCTTGGCGTTAAACGCATATGTCTGCAGGCAACGGGCGGCCGTCCGGAGACCATGGACAAGGCGTGCATGGACTATGAGCTTGATGTCATTGCAAGATTTGCCGAGAGGACAAAGGATGTCGGAATCATGTCGAATCTTCATCCCCACCATAACACATGGGTTATGTATGAAAACGAGATCGACAACATTCTCGGGAACCTTGACAGCAGCATTATTCAGTTTGCTCCGGACACGGCACACTTGGTTGCCGGACTCTGCGATCCGCTCGCGGTTATTACCAAGTACATAGACAGAGTGAACTTCACTCATTTCAAGGACATAAAGAACGCGAATGTCAAGTCTGAGGGACTTGCAAGCGCAGGCATGGAGGTTTACTCCAATTTCTGTGAGCTTGGACAGGGATGCGTTGACTTCAAGAGCATCTTCGCGCTTCTTAAGGAACACGGCTATGACGGACCTCTCTGCGAGGAGCTTGACAGAGCACCGGTAAGCAACGAGGAATCTGCCGCCAATAACTTCAAGTTTATTCTTGAAAATTATTGATTCATACAGCAACCAAAAAAGTCACACAGACTGATATCTGTGTGACTTTTTGTTATGTGGAACCGCTTATTTTCACTTCAGCTTAATATCGTATGTGAGCACGCCTTTTGCGGGATACTCGCCTGCCAAAACGTCAATGGCAGTCATTACATTTTCCGCAGATGGCGTTCCGATAATAACTCTCGGAATATGAGGAAGATCCTCGAGCACGTAAGGATTGCCGAAATGTACAACAGTGGATATGCGGTCAGTTATTTGCATTGCTCTGATGAGGGAGAGGATACGTGACGTGAGAGCTTCGGTGCCTAAATATGCCTTGCTGTTATAGAAGGTTACGAAGATGACATCCTCGTGATCGAGCGAATGCTCGAGAACACGGCAATTTTCTCCTGCGGACGGGAACTGCGTGATGCTTTCCACAGTGGAGTTCGGGAAAAGCTCCTTTAATTTATCTATAATCGCAAGAGGATGGTACCATTCATTGCCGAAGGTGTCAACATCAACTGTGCCGATATCGGAGATGGCAAGCGTTGCTTCGGTTAAAACGGCAAAATAGTGCTTGCCGTCGCGCGATATGGAAATAGGCATGCCGTCCTCGGCTTTCGCGTAAACGGAATCGCGGTTGATAAGACTGAACAACGAAATATCTTCGTCTGTGAGATTGGTGTATTTGGGTGGAGTCAGAGTTTTATGCTGCGCTTCGAGAACGCGGCGGACCGCTTCATCAAGGCGTGAATCGGGAATCATTCCCTCATCATAGCACTCGCAAAGCGCATTGTAAGCATAAGCATTGTCGCCTATGAACGGCATTGCAATATCGTTGCCGTTTGCAACCGCAAGACCGATGCTGTTCTTCCTGCCGAATTTGGCAACAACACCCATCATGCAGAGCGCATCTGTCAGTGCAAAACCGTCGAAGCCGCGCTCGCGGATTATATTGATAACTTTCGCGGAAAGGCTGGCGGGATACTGATCGTCGATTTCGGTGAAGCGTGTGTGTCTGGTCATTATTCCGTCAAGCAAATCTTCCTTCATAAGCTCAAAATACGGATAAAGATTATAATCAAGCAAGTCTTCAACTGTGGCGGATGATACGGCTTCAGCCATGTGTGAATCGATCTCAAGGTTGTTTTCGGAGCCGCCGGGATAATGCTTTGCTACGGTCAAAATTCCGCCGTCGTGCATTCCTCTTGCCAGAGCTTTGGCAAGAGCGGAGACCTTTACCTTGTCATTGCCGAGGGAGCGTACATTTCCGCCGCAGGCACTATTTCCGTCGACCATATCGAGAATGGGGTTGCACAGTACGTTGAATCCCATCTTTCTTGCTTCGATTGCTGTTGCTTTTCCGAAAGTGTATGCAAGCTCCTCTCTGCCGGCACAGCCGATGGAGTTGTGCTTGCCAACCATAAAGTTTCCGATTCCGCTTTCGGCATCGCATATGATAAGTATGGGATAGTCAG
>JAZRAB010000069.1:0-27066 GCA_045634345.1 Candidatus Flemingiibacterium sp.
GGCGGTAAGGTTTGGATCAAGATATTCCCCGACAAGCCTATCACAGAGAAGCCTGCGGAAACTCGAATGGGTTCCGGTAAGGGTTCACCCGAGTATTGGGTAGCAGTTGTTAAGCCCGGTCGAGTAATGTTTGAAATGGACGGCGTTAATGAGGAAGTAGCTCGTGAGGCTATGCGTCTTGCAGGTCACAAGCTTCCCATCAAGACAAAGTTCGTAAAGAAAGAAACTACTGAAGGGGAGGAATAAGCCGTGAAAGCTACAGAGATCAGAGAAATGAATGCTGAAGAGCTTAACGCTAAGCTTAAAGAGCTTAAAAACGAGCTGTTCAATCTCCGCTTCCAGCACGCGATCAATCAGCTTGACAATCCTCACAAGATTCAGGATGTTAAGCGCGACATCGCTCGTGTTATGACCATTCTTAATGAAAAGAATGCGTGAGTTAAGGAAGGAGAATAGTCATGAGTGAAGCAGCAGAGCGTAACTTAAGAAAGACTCGTGTCGGTATGGTTGTTTCGGACAAGATGGACAAGACTGCAGTCGTTGCCATCCTTGACAACGTAAAGCATCCCATGTACGGCAAGGTCATCAAGCGCACCGTTAAGATTCACGTTCACGATGAGAAGAACGAGTGCGGCGTTGGCGATAAGGTTATGGTTATGGAAACCAGACCGCTCTCCAAGACCAAGAGATGGCGTCTTGTTGAGATTATCGAAAAGGCAAAATAATTTATTAAAGAGCTTAAAATTAAGTAGGCACGTCGTAGCGTGCTGAAACTAAGGAGGATAAGCACTGTGATACAGCAACAGACACTTATGAAGGTTGCCGACAACACAGGCGCAAAGGAGCTTATGTGCATCCGTGTACTCGGCGGCACCGCTCGCAGATACGCTAACATTGGCGATATCGTAGTTTGCGCTGTTAAGAAGGCAACACCCGGCGGCGTTGTTAAAAAGGGCGACGTTGTCAAGGCTGTCGTTGTAAGAAGCGTTAAGGGTCTTAAGAGAGCCGACGGTTCTTACATCAAGTTCGATGAGAACGCAGCAGTTATTATTAAGGAAGATAAGAACCCCAAGGGTACTCGTATCTTCGGACCGGTAGCAAGAGAGCTTCGTGAAGGCGACTTCTTAAAGATTCTCTCCCTCGCACCCGAAGTATTATAATAGGAGGTATCATCAGATGAATAAGAAAGTTCACGTTAAGAAGGACGATACCGTTATTGTAATTTCCGGTGACGATAAGGGCAAGAAGGGCAAGGTCCTTGAGGTATCTCCCGAAGAAGGCAAGGTAATCGTTGAGGGCATCAACATCGTAACAAAGCACGCAAAGCCGCGCCGTCAGGGCGAGGCAGGCGGCATCGTTAAGGTTGAGGGTGCTATGTATGCCGATAAGGTTCAGCTTTACTGCGATAAGTGCGGTAAGGGTGTTCGCGTGAAGGCAAAGATCGACGGCGACAAGAAAGTCCGCGTTTGCGCAAAATGCGGCAAAGAAATTTGAGTGGGAGGTAAACAGTAATGGCTAGACTTAGAGATTATTACAAGAGCGATGTAGCTCCCGCTCTCATGAAGAAGTACAATTACAAGAGCCCGATGCAGATCCCGAAGCTTGACAAGATCGTTGTCAACGTTGGTACAGGCGATGCAAAGGATAACTCGAAGGTTATTGATACTGTAATCGAGGAGATCTCGATGATCACCGGTCAGAAGGCAGTTCCGACCTATGCAAAGAAGTCGGTTGCTAACTTCAAGCTCCGTCAGGGCATGAAGATCGGTGTTAAGGTAACTCTCCGCGGCGAGAGAATGTACGAGTTTATCGACAGACTCTTTAACTTCTCTCTCCCCCGTGTCCGCGACTTCAAGGGTATCAACCCTAACGCTTTTGACGGCAGAGGAAACTATTCCCTCGGTCTTAAAGAGCAGTTGATCTTCCCGGAAATCGAGTACGACAAGATCGACAAGATTCGCGGTATGGACATAGCATTCGTTACCACGGCTAACACCGATGAGGAAGCAAGAGAACTGCTTGCTCTGATGGGCGCACCGTTCGCGAAATAATAAGGAGGAGAGTAACAATGGCAAAGAAATCAATGGTTTTAAAGCAGCAGAAGCCTCAGAAATTCTCCACCCGCGAATACAACAGATGCAAGATTTGCGGTCGTCCCCATGCGTACCTCCGCAAATACGGTATCTGCCGTATCTGCTTCCGTGAGCTCGCATACAAGGGCGAGATTCCGGGTGTTAGAAAGGCAAGCTGGTAATCACCCCGCGAAAGCGGAAATAACGTCATCAGCCGCGTAAGTGCTGACTAAATTAAGGTATTGATAAATTTTATATCAATATAAAAATCGCTCCAATCTTATCGGAAGGAAGCACCGGATACCGCTCCGCGGCTTATTGCCAAGGTCACTGACCGACGGCAGAAGGTGGCCCTGCTTAACCACCGGTCGCAGGCCAAGTCAAAGTTTTGGCAGCAAGGGTTCAAGCGTACTTGCATAAAGGAGGATAAAAAAATGCAAATTTCAGACGTAATTGCAGATATGCTCACACGTATCCGCAACGCAAACGACGCAAAGCATGCTACCGTTGACATCCCCGCTTCTAACATGAAGAAGGCGATTGCCGACATTCTTCTCACCGAGGGCTACATCAAGTCCTATCAGGTAATTGAAGATGGCAAGCAGGGCGTTATCAGAGTTACCCTTAAGTATGGTCAGGGCAAGTCCAAGGTCATCAAGGGTCTTCGCAGAGTTTCCAAGCCCGGTCTTCGTATTTACGCGAGCTGTGAAGATATGCCGCGCGTAATGAACGGTCTCGGTATCGCTATCATCTCTACATCCAAGGTCATCATGACCCACAAGACAGCTCGTGCTAACAATGTCGGCGCCGAAGTGCTTGCCTTTGTATGGTAATCAGCAGGAAGGAGATTTAAAATGTCTAGAATTGGAAGAACTCCGATCGCCGTTCCCGCTGGCGTAGAAGTAAAAGTCGCTGACGGAAATGTGGTTACTGTTAAGGGTCCCCTCGGAACTCTTACCGAAACCTTCAATTCCGCAATGACCATCAAGGTTGAGGGCGCAGAAATTACTGTTACCCGTCCTAACGATGAGAAGGAAAACCGTGCAGTTCACGGTCTTACCAGAACTCTTATCGCTAACATGGTCGAAGGCGTTACCAACGGTTACAAGAAGAAGCTCGAAATCAACGGTGTAGGTTACAGAGCACAGAAGCAGGGCAAGACTCTTCTTCTCAACCTCGGTTACTCTCACAACGTTACCTTCGAAGAGTTCGACGACATTAAGTTTGACGTTCCTTCGCAGACCGAGATCATCGTAAGCGGTATCAACAAGCAGACTGTAGGCCAGATCGCCGCACAGATCCGCGAAAAGAGACCGCCCGAGCCGTACCTTGGTAAGGGTATTAAGTATGAAGGCGAACACATTCGCCGTAAGGCCGGCAAAACCGGTAAATAATGAAAGGAGTGGACTTGCATGGTATCGAGAAAGGATAGTAATATCCAGCGTCTTAAGAGACATAAGAGAGTCAGAGCCAAGATTTCCGGCACTGCAGCTCGTCCGCGTCTCTGCGTATATCGTTCGCTCAACAACATCCAGGCTCAGGTCATCGATGATGTTGCAGGCGTAACTCTTGCATCCGCTTCCTCCCTTGAAAAGGCTTTCGAGGGCATCGGCGGAAACAAGGAAGCAGCTAAGAAGGTCGGCCTTCTGATTGCCGAGCGCGCAGCTGCAAAGGGTATCACCGAAGTCGTATTCGACAGAGGCGGATACGTTTACCACGGTCGTGTATTGGAGCTTGCAGAAGGTGCAAGAGAAGGCGGACTCAAGTTCTAATCGAGCTTGACTGATAAAGACCAGTTTATACACGGTTTGGTTAATTAAACCAAATTATTAATTCAAAGAGAGGAAACGGGTGACGGACACAGAGCCGTGTAAAACCCGTGTGGCTAAACAAAATGGCAAAGCAGAATTTTGATCCGGCTACCCTCGATCTTTCGGAGCAGACAGTCTGCATCAGACGTGTTTCGAAGACCGTTAAGGGTGGACGTATTATGAGATTCACCGCGCTGATGGTAGTAGGCGACGGTAACGGACATGTTGGTTACGGTCTTGGCAAGGCTGCCGAGGTTCCGGACGCAATCCGTAAGGGCGTTGAGGACGCAAAGAAGAACATGATCGAGGTTTCCATGAGAGGCTCGACTATCCCGCACGAAGTCATTGGTGAGTTCGGTGCAGGCCGCGTTCTTCTTAAGCCCGCTGCTCCCGGTACCGGTGTTATCGCCGGCGGTGCAGTCCGTGCCGTAATCGAGAAGGCCGGTATTAAGAACATCCGTACAAAGTGCCTGCGTTCCAACAATCCTGTGAACGTAATCAAGGCTACTTTCGAGGGACTCAAGACGCTTCGTAACGCTGAAGAAGTTGCAGCAATGCGCGGAATCAGCAAGGAAGCTGTAACGAAATAAGGAGGCTTTTCAAGATGGCAAACGCAAAAGTAACACTTGTAAAGAGCCTTATAGGCGCAAAGCAGAATCAGAAGGCTACTGCGGCTTCTCTCGGTCTTCGTAAGATCGGTGATTTCGCTATCCACGCTGATAATGAAGTCCTCGACGGCAAGGTAAAGGTTATTTCTCACCTTGTAAAGAAGGAAAGCGTATAATTTATACCAAAAATTCAGTATAAGGAGGAAAAACCAATGAAGCTTCATGAACTTTCACCTGCCGCAGGCTCCAACACACCCGCTTGGCGCAAAGGCAGAGGCGCAGGCTCCGGTAACGGCAAAACAGCCGGTAAGGGCCACAAGGGTCAGAACGCTCGCTCCGGCGGTGGTGTAAGACCCGGTTTTGAAGGCGGTCAGATCCCGCTTTACAGAAAACTCCCCAAGAGAGGTTTCTACAATCAGTTCTCTACTAAGTACGCAATCGTAAATGTAGAGGCGCTTAACGTGTTCGAGGACGGTGCTACCGTTAATCTCGCAGCACTCATCGAGAAGGGTATTATTCGCAAGGCATATGATGGACTTAAAGTGTTAGGCAACGGAGATATCACAAAGAAGCTTACCGTTGAAGCAACAGTCTTTTCAGCAACTGCTAAAGAAAAGATCGAAGCAGCGGGCGGAAAGACTGAGGTGATCTAAGTTGTTTAAGACATTAAGAAACGCATGGGCGCAGCCCGAGCTCCGCTCCAAGCTGCTCTATGTTCTGTTTATCATCGTTATTTACAGAATCGGTTGTGCAATTCCTGTACCGTTTATGAACCCCGATGTTCAGGAGTATTTTACTCAGGCTGTTTCGGGTTCGATATTCGAATACATGAGCCTTATTTCCGGTTCTGCATTCGCTCAGGCGAAGCTCTTCGCACTTTCCATCTCCCCCTACATTAATGCATCCATTATTATGCAGCTCCTTTGCGTGGCTATTCCCGCACTCGAGCGTATGTCCAAGGAGGAGGACGGCAGAAAGAAGGTTACTCAGATCACACGTTTCGTAACCATCGCAATCTCTCTTATCACATCGTACGGTTACTACACATATCTGAGATACGGTATGGGCGTAAGCATGCTCACCGATGACAGTCTTTTTGCTGCTGTTGTTATCATCGCTTGCTATACCGCAGGTTCTGCGCTTATCATGTGGCTCGGTGAGAAGATCAACGACAACGGAATCGGTAACGGTATCTCCATTATCCTTTTCGTAAACATCGTTTCTTCCGCTCCCCAGATGATCAGCTCTATCGGATATGCTATTGCAAATGCTGACGTTGCATCTATTATTGCATCTGTCATTACCATAATCATCGGTATTGCAATGGTTATCTTCGTTATCTTCATCACACATTCCGAGAGACGTATTCCGGTACAGTACTCGAAGCGTCAGGTCGGTCGCAAGATGTATGGCGGTCAGAGCTCCAATCTCCCGCTTAAGCTTAACATGTCGGGCGTTATGCCGGTCATCTTCGCTAACTCCATTCTTGCACTTCCCGGCACCATCGCAATGCTGTTCCCGACTCCCGAGGAGGGTACCTTCTGGTACGGCTTCCAGAGACTGTTCTCGTATCAGTCTTGGGTATACGCTGTTATCTTCCTGGTACTCATTATAGCTTTCTCGTACTTCTACATCGCTATTTCCTTCAATCCTATTGAAGTGTCGAATAACCTGAAGAAGAACGGCGGTTTTATCCCCGGTATCCGTCCCGGCAAGCCTACCTCCGACTACATCACGAAGTCGCTTAATAAGGTAACTCTTATGGGGGCGTTCTTCCTTGCAGGCGTGGCAGTGCTCCCGCTGGTTATCAATCTCGTTTACTCGTTTGTTATGAAGGTAGCATTCAGCGTTGAAGGCGCAACTCTCGGCTCCATCGCATTCGCAGGTACCTCGATCATCATCGTTGTCGGTGTTGCTCTCGAAACCTACCGCGAGCTCGAAGCTCAGATGACTATGCGTCATTACAAGGGCTTCCTTGAATAAGATTGATTCGTTGCCGCCCATTTAAGATCACGGTCTTAAATGGCGCGGAGCGGTCAGCTTGAAACAACAGGGAGAAATTTTATGAAAATGATTTTTCTCGGCGCTCCTGGCGCCGGCAAGGGCACACAGGCTGAGATTGTTTCCGAAAAGTATGCAATTCCCGCGGTTTCTACGGGTGCTATCATAAGAGAAGCGATCAAAAATGAGACCGAGATGGGCAAGGCTGCAAAGCAGTACACCGAAAACGGTGCGCTCGTTCCCGATGAGGTCGTTATCGGCATCATCAAGGAACGTCTTACCAAGGATGACTGCAATAACGGCTTTATCCTTGACGGATTCCCCAGAACGGTACCGCAAGCCGAAGCTCTCGAGGAAATGGGCGTTGATATAGACCTCGTTGTCAATATCTTTGTTCCCGATGAAAAAATCGTCGAGAGAATGTCCGGAAGACGCGTTTGCGCGAAGTGTGGTGCATCTTACCACACGATCTTCAACCCCTCAAAGGACGGCGAAAATTGCGACAAGTGCGGCGATAAGCTTTCCGTTCGCAAGGACGACGCTCCCGAGGTTGTACAGAGCAGACTCGTGACCTATCATGAGCAGACTCAGCCTCTTGAAGATTTCTACGAGAAGCGCGGTAAGCTCGCAACTGTAGTAGGTCAGGAAAAGGTTGAAGATACAACAGCTTTGACACTTGCTCTTATCGAAGCTAAAAAGCAGGGCAGATAAAATCCATGATATCGGTAAAAAACAAGGACCAGATCAAACTGATGCGTGAGGCAGGTCGGATCACGGGTGAAGCGCTTGCGCTTGCCGGTGAATCGATAAAGCCCGGTATGACAACAAAACAGCTTGATACGATAATTCGCCGCCACATCGAAAAGTGCGGTGCGAAGCCATCGTTCCTCGGCTACGGAGGATTTCCGGGAAGTGCTTGTATCAGTATCAATGACGAGGTTATACACGGTATCCCCTCATCAAGAGTAATCGAAGACGGAGATATAGTCAAGGTCGATGTTGGTGCCTTTTATAAAGGCTTTCACGGAGACTCCGCAAACACATTTGCCGTCGGCAATGTGTCTGAGGAGGCTAAACGTCTTATTGAGATTACTAGGGAAAGTTTTTGGCGCGGTATTGCTGAGGCAAAGCCCGGTAACCGTGTCGGAGATATCGGATATGCTATCCAAACCTATGTTGAGGAAAACGGCTTTTCTGTGGTACGCAAGTATGTCGGTCACGGACTTGGCGAAGAGCTTCACGAGTCGCCCGATGTTCCGAATTTCGGTACAAAGGGACGCGGCGTAAGACTTTGCTCCGGTATGACGATTGCGGTTGAACCGATGATAAATATCGGCAAACCCGACGTTACCGAGAAAAGCGACAAATGGACTGTCGTAACTGCAGACGGATCGCTTTCGGCTCATTATGAACATTCGATTGCGATAACCGATGACGGTGTGATAGTTCTGACTAAGATCGATTAAGTTTTATTAACCCATCAAGGAGGGATTATTCTGCCTAAGGACGATGTTGTAGAATTCGAGGGTACGGTCATAGAGGCACTGCCCAACGCCGTATTCAAGGTTCAGCTTCCCAACGGGCATATTATTACCGCCCATATTTCGGGTAAGCTTCGTATGAATTATATTAAGATTCTCCCCGGTGACAAGGTAACAGTTGAAGTTACTGTATATGATCTCACCAAGGGTAGAATCACATGGAGAGCTAAATAAGCTCCAACAAATTGTACGCATAAGACACATAACTGTGAGAAAGGCATGGTGAACACAATGAAAGTAAAACCATCCGTTAAGAAGATCTGCGAAAAGTGCAAGATCATCAAGAGACATGGTCGTGTCATGGTCATCTGCGAGAATCCCAAGCACAAGCAGAGACAGGGCTAAACCACACAACCAACTAACCTAAACTTTAAAAGAAGGGGTGAATTAACGAATGGCACGTATTGCCGGTGTTGATATTCCGAACAACAAGAGAGTAGAAATTGCTCTCACCTATATCTACGGTATCGGCCTTAAGAGCTCGAAGGACATTCTGGCTAAAACCGGAGTAGATCCCGATAAGCGCGCAAAGGACCTTACCGAAGAGGATACCGCAAAGTTAAGAGAAGAGATTGAAAAGAACTATCACGTAGAGGGTGACCTCCGCCGTGACGTTGCTCTTGACATCAAGCGTATGATCGAAATCAACTGCTACCGCGGTATCAGACACAGAAAAGGTCTGCCTGTAAGAGGTCAGAGAACCAAGACAAATGCGAGAACCAGAAAGGGTCCCGCTAAGACTATCGCAAATAAGAAGAAGTAAGGAGTGAACTAAGATGGCAAAAGCTGCTAAGAAGGTTATCAAGAAACGCCGCGAACGCAAAAACATCGAAAAGGGTGCTGCACATATTCGCGCAACCTTCAATAACACTATCGTTACCATTACCGACGTTGCCGGCAACGCAGTATCGTGGGCATCCGCGGGCGAGCTTGGATTCAAGGGTTCGAGAAAATCCACTCCTTATGCTGCTCAGATGGCTTCCGAAACCGCAGCAAAGGCGGCTATGGAACACGGTATGAAAACCGTTGAGGTTTATGTCAAGGGTCCCGGTGCAGGCCGTGAATCCGCTATCCGTGCGCTTCAGGCGACCGGTCTCGACATCAGCCTTATTAAGGACGTAACTCCCATTCCCCACAATGGCTGCCGTCCTCCCAAGCGCAGAAGAGTTTAATTAGAAGGAGGAAACAATCATGGCAAGATATACTGGATCCTCGTGCAAGCTGTGCCGCAGAGAAGGTATGAAGCTTTTTCTTAAGGGCGACCGTTGCCTTTCCAGCAAGTGTGCTGTAACTGCAAGAGGTACTGCTCCCGGTCAGCACGGTGCTGCTAAGAAGAAGATGTCCGAGTACGGTACACAGATGCGCGAAAAGCAGAAAGCAAAGAGATACTATGGCGTTCCCGAGAAGCAGTTCAAGAACTACTTCACTATCGCGGACAAGAAGGCAGGCATGACCGGTGAGAACCTTCTCACTATTCTTGAGCTCCGTCTTGACAACGCTGTTTACAGAATGGGTATGGCAGAGAGCCACAAGGAAGCTCGTCAGCTCGTTCGTCACAACCATTTCAGACTCAACGGCAAGAAGGTAAACATTCCTTCCATTCTTCTCAAAGCAGGTGACGTTATCACTGTAAGCGAGAACAGCCGTCAGTCCGATAAGATCAAGAGTCTTATTGAATCCATGCAGACTAAGCTTACTCCCAAGTGGCTCGAGGTTGACAAGGAAAACGTTACTGCGAAGGTTATTGCACTTCCCGCACGTGACGACGTTGATCTCCCGCTCGAGGAACAGCTCATAGTTGAATTGTATTCCAAGTAATAACAGCCTCCGATATACCCAGTGCACTTTTAAGGCTGTGTTTATATTCAAAGGAGGGTTATTGAATGATAGAAATAGAGAAGCCTAATATTTCCACCGTTAACTTAAGCGAAGACGGAAAGAGCGGCAAATTCATCGTTGAGCCTCTTGAGCGCGGTTACGGTACAACGCTTGGTAACTCCTTGCGCCGTGTACTGCTCAGCTCGCTCCCCGGTGTTGCAGTTGTCAGCATCAAAATCGATGGCGTTCTTCATGAGATTTCCACCATCCCCGGTGTTAAGGAGGATGTGACCGAGATCGTTCTCAATGTTAAAGGTATCACCGCAAAGCTTCATACAAACGGACCTAAGACCGTCACAATCGACGTCAACGGTCAGTGTGACGTTACCGCAGGCGACATCAAGCAGGATGCTGATATTGAGATACTCGATCCTACTCACCATATCGCAACCGTAAGCGAGGGTACACGCTTCTATATGGAGCTTACCTTTGACCACGGCAGAGGATATGTTTCTCAGGAGAAGAACAAGCAGAATAACCCCTCTGTTATCGGTCTTATTTACACCGACTCGATCTTTACTCCTGTGTACAACGTAAACTACACAGTCGAGAATACCCGTGTCGGAAGTAACACCGATTACGACAAGTTAACGCTTGAGGTTTTAACTAACGGTACAATTTCAGCTAAGGAAGCTATCTCACTTGGCGCCAAGATACTCAACGAGCATCTCAACCTCTTTGTTGATCTTTCGGATCAGGCAAAGACGGCGGAAATCATGGTTGAGCGTGAAGAGACCATCAAGGAAAAAGTTCTTGAGATGACCATTGAGGAGCTTGACATGTCGGTACGCAGCTTCAACTGCTTGAAGCGCGCCGGCATTGATACGGTTGAAGACCTTACCAACCGCACCGAGGAGGACATGATAAAGGTTCGTAACCTCGGTAAGAAGTCGCTTGAAGAAGTAATCAACAAGTTACATTCTTTAGGCCTTGATCTTAAGAAAGAGGAAGAATAAACGAGAAGCGGAGCTTTTGCTATGGGTTTGAACCTCAAACGGCGTTGCCGTTTGTTTCGGCTACGCCGCAAACGCTTCAAACACCGATAGGTGCTTCGATCTTTTGATTACTCGTCCAAATTCATATTCCAACTAAACCGTAAAAGGAGGGAATTATAATGCCCGGAACCAGAAAACTCGGCAGACCTACCGCGCACAGAAAAGCAATGCTCAGAGGCATGGTAACATATCTGCTTGAAAATGGCTCTATCGAAACTACTTTGACTCGTGCAAAGGAAGTTCGTGCTCTTGCTGAAAAGATGATTACTCTTGGCAAGAAGAATACTCTCGCATCCCGCCGCGCAGCACTTGCTTTTATTACAAAGGAAGATGTTGTTAAGAAGCTGTTTGACGTGATCGCTCCTGATTACGCAGATGTAAACGGCGGTTACACCCAGATCTACAAGCTCGGTCCGCGCCGCGGCGACGCCGCTGAAATGGCGCTTATCAAGCTCACCAAGTTTGAGCTTGTTAAGAAGGAAGAACCCAAGAAGGCTTCCAAGAAGGCTGAAGCTGAAAAGGCTGAAGACGCTGAGTAATTAATAAAAATATCACCGCGCATGCGGTGGGATTTTTGCGTAACGTGATTATGATTGCGGTAAATTATTGTTTATCAGGGCGTTTTATGCTTCGAGCATCGGTACTCCTTGCAAGGCTATGCCATGCCTGCCGGTATTGCTCGCGGCGGCGATGCCGCCGCTCGGTCGGGGGCTGCCTTGCTCTCACACGCCGATGCAGTCCGCCCCCGACGCCCCCGCTCGCCTCGGCTGAGCCGCCTCTTATAATAAGTGCTTTAGGTTGCTTTTGTGCGCTGAAAGATATTAATATGGTTAAAGAAGCGGTAAGCCTTCGCGGTTGTTGGGATACCGAGCGAAGGCGGAGGAGCCAGAGCGAGGCGGGCCCCGACTACCGAGAGTGTTTCCTCGAAGCTCTATGCAAACACGCTGTGAGCGTATGCGTTGTGTAAAGTTCTTTGCGGAGCTTTCTTTCAAGAAAGCGACTCGTTCTCCCCTATAAACTCAAATTTATCGTAGAAAGGCTTACTGCTTTGTATACCTGTGAAGCATTTTTAGTGAAACTGACAATTGAATAATTGCCACAAACAGTGTATAATATTGTAAATACCATGTTTCGGAGGACGAAAATGAGCGTTGTAATAGGAATAGACGTTGGCGGAAGTACGACCAAAATTGTTGGCTTCGATAAATCCGGTAATCAAAATAAACTTATAAATCCCATCTTTGTCAGAGCGACTGACCCGATAACCGCACTTTATGGCGCATTCGGCAAGTTTACAGACCAAAACAATATCGAGCTTTCTGACATTAATATCGTCAAGGTCACAGGCGTCGGTTCAGCGAAGGTTACAAAGCCTATATATGGGCTTGACTGTCAGACAGTCCCCGAATTTGATTGTATTGGGCTTGGCGGTCTATATCTTTCGGGACTCGATGAAGCTATAGTCGTAAGCCTCGGCACGGGTACTGCCCTTATTCACGCGCGCCGCGGCGAGCCAATGGAATATCTCGGCGGTACAGGCGTCGGCGGTGGTACGCTTATCGGGCTTTCCAAAAAAATGCTCGGAATGAGTGATATCGACCATATCCAAGAGCTTGCCGCTGAAGGCGATCTCAATAATATCGACTGGCGTATCAAACATATCACCAAGAAGAATATCCTCCCCGGTGCGCCTGATATGCTCACTGCCTCGAACTTCGGTAATGTCAGCGACATAGCCTCCAAAGCGGATGTCGCGCTTGGTATTATCAATATGGTGTTCGAGACTATAGCGATGGTAGCGCGCTTTGCAGCGAAATCATACAATTTACGCGATATAGTCCTTACCGGAAATTTGACAACACTCAATCAGGCATCTGGAATATTTCAAAGTCTTAATTCAATGTTCGACTTGAACTTTATAATTCCCGAGAACGCACAATTCGGAACGGTAATAGGAGCAGCACTTACAAAATGATAAAGAAACTCGAAACAAAAAAACTGTATATTTTTGATCAGGACGGCACTATCTATCTCGGTGGCAGAGTCTTTCCGGAGGCAGTAAAGTTTATAAACCACCTGCGCGAAAATGGTAAGCGCGTGCTGTTCTTTACCAACAATGCCTCACATTCGCCGGAATTTTATCTTGAAAAATTAACGCGGCTCGGATTCGCTCCGACACGAAACGAGATTCTCACCGCAGGGGATGTTACTGTTGAATTTTTACTTCGCCATAGAGCAGGGAAGAAAGTTTACCTTGTCGGAACACCGGAGCTGGAGGGGCAATTCCGTGGCGCAGGAGTGCCGCTTGTTGATGAGACTTCCCAAAGTGCGGATATCGTTGTAACGAGCTTTGACACGACGCTCACCTATAAAAAGCTTGAAGCGGCGTGCCGATTTGTACGCGAGGGTGCGGAGTATATCTGCACTCACCCGGATTTCAACTGCCCCACCGAAACCGGATTTATTCCCGACAGCGGTGCAATTGCCGCGCTTGTTACAGCTTCAACCGGGGTTAAGCCGACTTATCTCGGCAAGCCGTATGCGACCACAATCGATATGATTGGCGAAGTCACGGGAATCTCGCGTGAGGATATGTGCATCTTCGGTGACCGCTTATATACCGATATCGCGCTTGGTAAAAAGCATGGCGTTACCTCGGTGCTTGTGCTTTCCGGCGAGACAACATCAGCGGATGTTGAGGCGGCGGACGTTAATGACCGTCCCGATTATATTTTCGCTGATCTTGGAGAGGTAATGGAGAAAACCGACTGAAACTATACTTAAAATACCGCTTACTTTGCTTTTTGGCGCAGTAAGCGGTATTTTTTATTTTGCGCTATCCTTTATCATATCTATAATAGAATATGTAAGATATTTTGCGGCAGTCTTAGCTTCTTCGAGCGAATTTGCCGCCGAGCCTATCTCAATGAGCAATGAGCCAGGAGTGAATTGCTCGTTAAAGGATGCACCACGGATGTTTATTGGACGTGCAAAGCGCGTGTAGCTTGTAACAAGACGTTTTTGAAGTTGTGCCGCTACTGTGAAATTCTTATTCCAATCGGGGTGATCCGCGCCCTTTTCGTCAGTGCCGACGAGGAGCATTATCTGCGCGGCAAGTTCACCGTTTATTGAGGCGATCGGTCGTATAAGGTCTCCGCTTGAACGTATAATTGCATCACGGTGAATATCGAATACATACTGTATAGACGGATATTCGGCAAGATATTTCTGTATCGTATCAGCGGCGAGATTATATGAGCGAGTATAAGATTCAATGTCGTGCATGATTTCGCAGTGAAGTGTTGGTATGCCGGCATTGTTTAAAAGATCTGCCATTACTGCACCTACCGCCACTACATTTTTGCCTTTATCAGAGCTTCGATGTAGATAATTCGGGGCTACTGACAATGCGCCGTCAGGCGAGTATGACTCGGTGCCGTGCGTATGGATAATGAGTATCAGCGGTTTGTCATCAGCAAGCGCATTCAGATCAGTTGCAATCGGATAATCGGCATTTAAAGCCGCATCAATATCGGGGGTGTAGGTCGTGGCATTTGATATCAGTACTTCACCGATGCCGCTTCCTGATGTCAGGTCATAAGGCAAAAGCGCAAGCTCGCCCCCAGGCAGCTTTGAATAATCATAAGAATATATACTGCTGATTCCCGGAATAGGTTTGATAGGTTCGCCGAGGGGAGTATGCGGAGTCTCTTCGCCGGATATATCGGAGGGGTCAACTGCCTGAAGCTCGGTTGTCCCGGTGTTTTCCTCGCCGTAATCGAAATAGAGAGCATCGTTCCCGAAAAATACGATGGAGAGAAGCCGCTGTGTAACGGCGTCTTTGTCGCGCGTTGCAGGCTCATCGGGAAAGCGGAAGCATTCACGTGCGGTTATGGTCGGAGACCATTCTGACACAGTGATTTCAATAACTCGGCACAGAAGCACCATTAAAGCAAGTCCACCGAGGATAGTCAGGAACGCCGAGATGAAACGTGGTGCTGTCCCTTTCGTTGGCATATATGTGTATTTTGTGATCTTTGTTTGTGCGTATAGCTGCTGCATTTTGTTGACCGTCCTTTGCGATTTGCCAGAGATGGCTTGTCTTTGCCAAATTATATGCACAGACGGTCTTTATTATGCAGTCTAAAGCCCCCCGAAGGTTAAGGTCAGTGACTTCGCGGCGAGTCTTGACAGCTCACGCACGATAGTATCGGTTTCTTTAGGGGTCACAAAAAATCCGCGACGGTTTTGAAGCACTTCGATAAGACGTTCATCGGGGTCATCTATTCCGGCACCCTCAAGCGCGTCAAGCACCAGCGTGGCAGAGTCAACGACGGTAGGGACACCAAATGCTATTACGGGAATACCAAGTGTTTCTTTGTCTATGGAACGGCGGTGGTTTCCTATACCTGAACCGGGGCTGATACCGCTGCTGCCGAGCTGAACTGTAGTCGCAAGTCTTTCGGTAGAGCGTGCGCAGAGCGAATCTATGGCGATAACAAGAGCAGGGCATACTTCCTTGCACACGCCGTGTATCAGCTCCGCGGTCTCAATTCCCGTTTGTCCCAGCACCCCCGGGGCAACTGCGGATATTTCACGTCCGCCGAGAAGCCCGAAAAGACGTTCGCTCTTTGTCCGCAGATGCCGTGTCGCAGTGATAAGTCCAACAGTCTCATCTCCGAGCGCATCTGCCGTTATTCTGCGGTTTCCGAGACCTGCAATCAGTACACTGTCGGGCATGCTTCCGCAAAGCTCCTCAGCGAGAAGCTTTAGCTTGTCCGATATTACCTCAGCCGCAGCATCAAAATCGGCATCCGAGGCAATCCATATTTTGCCTATATCTATAGTAATATACTTGCCGCGTGGCTTTCCAATCCGTTCAGCAGCAGCAGCGGTCAGTATTTCAACTGTGCTGATGGTTACTTTGCCGATTTCCTCACGGCGCTCATCAATATCACTGCGGTCGGCAAGATCTAGCTCCGCGGCAAGATCTGTACGGCGATTGTTGTTTAGCATTTTTGCATACAGCTCCTTTGTGTATTTTAGCTATAAAAATTTTTCCCGATAATGTCATGATTATGTATGCGCCGGATGATTGATCGAGAATATACTTAAAACTGCACAAGTCGTTAGACAAATGTAGATGTTAAAATGTATGCCTTGTGAAAAGATTGTGCATAAGAGCCAAAATGCGATTGACACTATTGTGCAATAGTGTAAAATTTAAATTTTTTTGCAATTTAGTCATTGATTATATTGAAATTTAGTGGTATAATATATATAATATTCTAATAATGCCTATTTGTATTGTTATGAAAGTATTTTTTCTGCCATCGGCAGGTTTTAACTCGAGGGAGGATTCACAAAATCATGAAGAAAATCATTTGTGTGCTGCTTGTTGCAGCTATGTGTGTAACCCTTTTTGCAGGCTGTTCCACACTTAAAGGCGATGAAAAAGGCGCGACGGTAAATGTTTACATCGGAAGCGAAATATCCGATTTCGATCCGGCGCTTGCGTATATTGATGACAGTGCCGTTAAGGTGCTCGGTCTCGTTTATGAGGGACTTACCCGTATAGGCGAAAACGGTAAGACTGAAAACGCTCTCATGAAGAGTTATAAGGTGATTGAGGATCCCGAAAAGGGTGAATATAAAATGGAGATCACAATAAAGGACACAAAGTGGAGTGACGGACGTGTGGTTTCCGCAGACGATATTGTGTATGCGTGGAAGCGTATTCTCGATCCCGAGTTCTCCTGCGCGGCGGCAGCTCTTCTTTTCGATATCAAGAATGCATATGATGTAAAAATGGGTGACAGTTCTATTGACGACCTTGGCATCGCTGCAGTTGATACCACTGTTCTTGAAGTGCAGTTTGAAGAAAAGATCAACTACGAGCTTTTCCTTGAAAATCTTGCATGCCTTGCACTTGTTCCGCTTCGTGAGGATGTCGTAGTACGTTATGAGAACTTCGGTCAGAAGGTTTCCTCAATGGTTTCCAACGGTCCGTTCGCTGTAAAGGGACTTGAAGAAGGCGAGCTTCTGATGCTTGAGCGTAATGTCTACTACTACCGCGATACCGATAATGACGAGGCGCTCGATAAGTATGTTCTTCCGTACAGACTTATGATAGATTTCTCGATGACCGAGGATGAAATCACTGCTGCATATGAAAACGGCGAGATTTTCTATCTCGGTGATATCGCGCTCTCAAAGCGTGCTGACTATGCAAAGAAGGCAGAAAAATCCGATATTCTCTCAACTCACAGCTACATTTTCAACACTACCAATCCCATGCTTGAATCAGCGGACGTAAGACGCGCTCTTTCCATGGCTCTTGACAGAGAAGCGATTGCTGATATCGTAACTTATGCCGAGGCTGCTACAGGTCTTATCCCCGGAACTGTTTATGACAAGAAGGTCGGAGACAGCTTCAGAGATAACGGCGGCGCGCTCATAGGCGTAACGGCTGATGCTGCAGGCGCAAAGTCTTTGCTTGGCAGCACAGACGGAAGCTTCACCATTGCCTGCCGCGACACTGCTGCTGATATCGCTGTTGCCGAATACTGCAAGGGTGTTTGGGAAGCACTTGGCTTCAAAGTGGAAATTGACGAGCTTGATGCTGAAGATTATCTTGAGGCATACGAGAACGACGATTACGATGTGATTGCAGTTGACTATCAGTGCCTTTCTACCGATTCTTTCGGTGCACTCGCTGTATTCGCTCCCAAGTTCTCCGGCATGGGAATCGACATTCAGAATGATAATTACGATCCCGTTCCTTACATCCCGGGATATGCAAATGACGATTACAGTGCGCTTATCGAGACTGCGCATGCAGAAAAGGACAGAGCGGCTCGCTCTGCGACACTTCACGATGCAGAGGAGCTTCTGATGGAGGATATGGCTATTATGCCGATTTACTTCCATAAGGATGCATATTTGTTCAACAAAAAGGTTCTCTCCGGAATCGGTGATTACTATATGGGTTACAGAAACTTTAACGATCTCAAGATGAAGAATTGGAGAGACTACGAGGCTGAATAAGCTGCAGCAAGAAACTTAAGACGATTCGGGATGGGCAGATGCCGCTTGGGCGTTTGCCCATTTTCGCCCGGTAACGGCAAAAATACGATTAGGAGTACGATCATGCAAGCACCGCTTAAAGAGAAAAATGATATAAAAATTTTTATTCTGTATCTTCTTAAAAATCTTAAATATCCGCTCGATTTCAATACTATAAGCGACATTGTTGTACAGGACGAGTTTGTAAATTATTTCGATTTTGCCGAATGCTTTGCCGAGCTGCTTGATTCCGGTACTATCGAGCTTATACGTGTCGGCGGAGAGACTGTATCTGAAGCAACGATAGGTAAAAACGGACGTCCCGAAAAGAAGGATGAATTATACAGCATTACCGAAAACGGTGTTATAGTTGTTGAACAGCTGCAGAGTAATCTTCTCAATATGATAAAAGAGAAGAGTCTTAAAAGCGCGATGCGCCTTATTTCCTTTAAACAGCGTGGATTTGAGGTCAAGTGCAACGGCGCTGAACGAGAGGACGGGAAGTACGATCTCCACTGTGAGGTTATTGAAAACAGAGAATCGCTTATGGAGATAAATCTGGTTGTCAACGATAAGCAGCGCTATGATCAAATGGTGTATAATTTCAATGAACGTCCGGAGGTAATATATCGAGGCGTTGTATCACTTCTTACGGGCGATATAAATTATCTTATTGATTAAAAATCGACATATGTTTGTGCAAATATCACGAATTTAACACTTGAAAATAGTGCAAAATATATGCCAAAAGCTTTGCAAACCGCCTAAGTATTTGTCGTAATGTCCAAATATTAGCAGTTATTATGTACACAATCAACAAGGTGCATTAATCGACAAAAAATAATTCCAAAAAACTATTGACATTATCCAAAAAAGTGATATAATATTAATAGTTGATTAATTACCGATGTGTTTTTATAAGCACCTCGGTAATATATATGCCCGTATAGCTTAAAGAGAGCGTTGGTTGTAATTTTACTTGCAAAGGTGTCGGTTGGAATCCGTCGAGGGCAAAATTTTATTTTATCTACACAAGCGAGGTATATTCAAAATGTATCAGGACGAAAAATTGATCTGTAAGGATTGCGGCGAGGAATTCATTTTTACTGCAGGCGAGCAGGAGTTCTATGCTGAAAAGGGCTTCCAGAACAAGCCCCAGAGATGCAAGGCTTGCCGCGATGCAAGAAAGAACGCCGGAAAGCCTCAGAGAGAGCTTTTCACCACTACCTGTGCAAGATGCGGTAAGGAAGCTAAGGTTCCTTTCCAGCCCAGCAACGACAGACCGGTATATTGCAGCGAATGCTATGCTGAAATGAAGCAGCAGTAATTACACGTGTTCATCGTAAAAAATCGGAGGTATCGTATATATCGATATCTCCGCTTTTTTGCTTTCAGAAAATTAATGTCGATTTTTTTCAAAAAATCTCCGAAAGGTATGTACAAAACGTCAAAAGTGTGCTATAATATTTATATAGGTGTATATTTTTTGCCACCAATTCCACATTTTTGTTAAATAAAGGTTGACATGTATAAAAATTACAGCAGCAAAAACAGAAAAAATACTGTAGAATATAAAAAACGGGATAAAAATGCATATTACGTAAAACCGAGGGAAGAACAGCCCCTCACGGACGAGGAAGCTTCTTCAACTGTGGTTTGCGGAAGAAACGCGGTGCATGAGCTTTTAAAATCGGGACGCTCGATCGATAAGCTCTTTGTAAGACGCGGCGATAGAGAAGGCTCGATCACCATGATCGTTGCCGAGGCGATTGCACAAAAGATTCCCGTGATTGAGGTTGATAAAGCGAAGATTGATTCACTTGCATGCGGTGCAAATCATCAAGGTGTCGTTGCCATGGCTGCGGCGAAGGAATATGTTTCGCTTGATGATATTCTCGAAATTGCGAAAGAGCGCGGGGAGAAACCGCTTATTGTGATTGCCGATGAGATTGCTGATCCGCATAATCTTGGCGCCATAATCAGATGTGCTGAGGGCGCGGGGGCGCATGGACTTGTGATTCCGAAACGCCGCGCTTCCGGTCTCACCGCTGTAGTTGATAAATCCTCGGCGGGTGCGCTTGAGCATTTGGCTATCGCCAGGGTCCCTAATTTGGCGGCGGCGATTGACGAGCTTAAAGAAAAAGGTGTGTGGGTATATGGCGCAGAGGCCGATGGCACCCCATACTACGGTACAAAGTTTGACAGTGCGACGGCTATCGTTGTTGGAAGCGAGGGCTTTGGCATATCACGTCTTATCCGGGAAAAGTGCGATTTCATTATATCTATTCCGATGTACGGTAATGTAAATTCTTTTAACGTATCTTGTGCTGCGGCTGTTATTCTTTGCGAGGCTGCAAAGCAGATGCGTGCAAATTGAGTTTTTAGAAAGGAGCGATAAAATGCGCAGTGATGAAAATGCTTCCGGCAAAAAGCAGGGCGCGGATATGACAGCGGATGAACTGCTGATGCTTTTGAACAAAAGCATAGAAAACAAAATAGAGCCGAAGACCATCAATCCGGGAAACTCCGACAAAAATCCGAGTACTGAGCTTAAAATAGACGATTCTGTTTACAAGTCCGCGCAGGACGAGCTTCACAGTGCCGATGCTCTTAGGGCAACTGATGATTCCGATCTTGATATTGATGCTCTGATTGATAAGTATATCACGGGAAAAAAGGAGGAGCACAGCTCGCAAACCGATGACAGTCTCCCCGAGGCTCCGGCACTTGAAGAGATTGTTCATGAGGTGATTCGTCCTACAGAACCGGCTGATGATATTGAAGTGGATGAGAACAGTCGATTCTCTGAACCGCAGCCTGTTGATGCAGCGGATGATTTTGAAAATGCATCTGACGAAGTAATTGACAATGATTCTTATGACGGTGAAACTCTCGAAGATGAACTGCTTGTCGAGGGCGCTGAGTCGGACGTGGAAGCCGCTGAGTTGGCGATGATTGATGGCATTACATACGAAGATGATGACGACATGAAGCTTGCCGAGGCGGCAGCAGATGAAGGTGTTGATGCGACGGTATATGAGGCGAGTGAGGACGATGAAGCAGTTGTAGCTGACGAAGATATGGCAGTTGACACTCAAACTACAGCGGTGTTTGACATATCCCGCGTGAAGCAGATTACAGAGGATGATGACGAAGAAATCAGCCGACTTGTTGATGAAGCATTCGCCATGTCCGAGACCGAGGTGTTTACTCCGGTAAATGCTGATGAAGCGCACGACGCGGCACATCCGGCGGAGGATGCTCCGGCAGAGCAGGCTGTATACGGAAATCCCGGCGATGAAGAAATAGACCAGACTGATCTTAACATCATGATCGCATTCGGTATGAACGATGAGCTTAAGGATGCAGTCGGGGAAGAGCAAGCTACAAAGATCGAGGATGATATTCTTCAAAAGCATGAGGAGACCGCGCAGATGCAGGCGGTTGCCGGAAAGCTCGAATATACCACCCGAGATCAGAATACGGAAATACTTACAAGCTACAAATCGCAGTATTATACAATAATAATCAGACTTGCAGCGGCGGTTGGACTGCTTGCGGTTATGTTCCTTCTTGAAAACTTCTCGATGCTTGGTATGACGCTTCCGAAATTTATGCGGCCGACCTCGTATCCGATGGTTTATGCGATGATCGATCTTCAGCTTGTCGTATTCAGCGGCGTACTTGTCGCAAAGCAGGTCATAGGCGGAGTGAAGAGCCTGATTGCTCTGAAGCCGACTCCCGAAAGTCTGACTGCGTTTATGCTTGCGATGTCGCTTATTTACACGTTTATTGCTGGAATTACAGCACCCGTTGAAGGCTTCGGACTCTATAATCTTCCCGTTGTACTTACGGTCGTGCTTGCGCTTATGTACGAGTTTATGAATCTTAAGCGTGATGTGTTCAGCTTCAATATCGTTTCATCGAGAAAGAAGAAATTTGTCGTTACTCCGGTTTCCGATTCCACCGAGTCGCTTGAACGTGAGATATTCAACGACTATATTTCCGATGATGCACAGATTATCCGTGTCGGCAAGACCGATTTTGTTGACGGCTTCTTCAAGAGAGTAAGCGACAACAAGATATCGAAGCCGATTATCGGTATCATGATTCCGATAGTTATGATACTCGCAGTGGCGTTTATTATACTTTCGTTTATCAAGAATGGAAGCGCGTATGAAGCGTTTACAATGGCGTTCCTTACTGTAGCGGTTACTACGCCGCTTACGACCTTTGTTATTTATAGCTATCCGTTCTATAAGGCTTCCAAGGATTCATATGAAAATGACAGTGCGATTATAGGCGAAAGCTCGCTTGGCGAATATTCCGGTTCCGCAGTCATATCGTTTGAAGACAA
This sequence comes from Candidatus Flemingiibacterium sp., assembly GCA_045634345.1. Lineage (GTDB taxonomy): Bacteria > Bacillota > Clostridia > Oscillospirales > CAG-272 > Flemingiibacterium. Next base: position 22,329 of record JAZRAB010000069.1, read on the forward strand.
GGAAGTGTTCCCGTCCGGCGGCGTTAAGGTGACGAGCATCAAGGTGTATGGCAAAAACCGTATCGACGAGATCATATACAGTCTCGCAAGTGCGTTTATCAAGATTGGCGGACCTCTTGCGGAAGTCTTCAATCAGGCAACTCATGACCTCGGTCACTCGGATGATGTTGAGCTTGTCGAGGTAGAGGACGATGGATTTACCGTGACTATTGACGGTGTAACGGCATATCTTGGTAAGGCATCCTACATGGAAAAGAAGGATTTCGATACGCCGTATGATAACGAAAACCGCAAGCAGGAGCAAGGCTCGACCGGCATACTTTATATCGCATATGAGGGACAGCTTGCCGCTAAGGTTTACATTCAGTATACTATTGACGGCGAGTTTGAATCTATACTGTCGCAGCTTTATAAGACGGGTATGTGCGTTGGTATCAAATCGTTTGATCCCAATATTGACGATTTGCTTCTTGCAAAGAAGATAAAGGCGATGAAATATCCGGTAAAGGTGATTCGCTCCAAGAATGTGGAAGACATACCGCATACGTTTGAGCGCTGTGACAGCGGCATTGTCTCGAAGCGTTCGGTCAAGACATTGCTCCGCACCGTGGCACTTTGCGAGCGTGTAAGCAGTGTTATAAGAACCAACATGATAGTTAAGGTGCTGGCAATGCTTATCGGTGTTGTTGTGATGATATTCATACATGCGTTCGGCGGCTCGTCAACGCTGTCATCACTGTACCTTATGCTGTATCAGCTTTTCTGGATAATCCCTGTAATGATTATTTCTAGATTTTTGGTTTAAAAATAATGGGGTGCCGCACGCGCGACATCCCATTTTCTAATGCTTTATGAAAGGAAATTATCAGATGGAAAACATTACGCCGAAGACTGCGGCGGAGCGACTTTTAAAGAGAGTCTCGAAGCCGGGACGCTATACGGGCGGGGAATACGGTCAGATAATAAAGGATAAAAAGGATGTCAGAGCGCGCTTTGCATTCTGCTTTCCGGATGCTTATGAAATAGGTATGTCGAATCTTGGCATACGTATACTTTACGGCGCGATAAACTCGCATCCCGATCTTTGGTGTGAGCGTGCATATACCCCGTGGGTGGATATGGAGGAGCAACTGCGAAAGTATAATATTCCCCTGTACGCACACGAAAGCGGCGACGCACTTCACGATTTTGATTTTGTCGGATTTACTTTGCAGTATGAGCTTTGCTATACAAATGTGCTGAATACGCTTGACCTTGCCGGGATTCCGCTTTTGTCAAGTGAGCGCGATGACGGCATGCCCATAATTATCGGAGGCGGGCCGTGTTCGTACAATGCCGAGCCGATAGCGGATTTCTTTGATATTTTCTCAATCGGAGAGGGTGAGGAAGCGCTTCCCGAGATAATGCATCTCTATGCCGACATGAAGGAATCGGGCGAGTATACACGCGCCGACTTTCTCCATGCCGCGGCAAAGCTTGACGGATTCTACGTACCGTCACTGTACGAGGTAAGCTACAATAACGACGGTACGATAAAGGCATATACGCCGAAGTATGACGATATACCGACAAAAATAACCAAGCGCATAATCCGAGATATGGATAAGGCGTATTTTCCCGATAAGTTCGTTATGCCGTATATTGAGACGGTGCATGACCGTATCATGCTCGAGGTTTACCGCGGATGTATCCGCGGATGCCGTTTCTGCCAGGCAGGCATGGTCTACCGACCTGTGCGCGAAAAGTCGGACGAGGTACTCGACCGTCAGGCGCGCGCTCTCCGCGAAAGCACGGGATATGACGAGATATCGCTGTCCTCGCTTTCGATAAGCGATTATTCGGATATAGGGGGACTCTGCGACACGCTGCTTAAATGGACTGACGAGGCGAAGGTCAATCTTTCACTTCCATCGATGCGCCTTGACATGTTCACTAAAGAGCTTATGGACAAGATATCCACCGTCCGTGCATCGGGACTTACCTTTGCGCCGGAAGCCGGTACACAGCGCCTGCGCGATGCGATTAATAAAAATGTGACCGAGGAAGATCTTCTGCGAGCCTGCCGTGTTGCATTTGAGGCGGGCAAGACGCAGGTGAAGCTTTATTTCATGCTCGGTCTGCCAACAGAGACCGACGAGGATATCGAGGGAATCGCAACTCTTGCAAAACACGTAGTTGACACTTACTACGACCTTTACAGAGGAGTGAAGGGAAGAAAAGCCCCCACAGTCACTATCAGTGTCGCTTGCTTCATTCCCAAACCGTTCACTGCATTTCAGTGGGAGGCGCAGGATACGCTTGAGGAGCTTGACCGTAAACAGCGTTTACTTCGCTCGAAAATAAATGATCCAAAGATCAAATATAATTACCACGATGCGCAAGTATCACTTCTCGAGGCGGTCTTTGCGCGAGGTGACAGGCGTCTCGCACCGGCGATACTTGAAGCGCACAATCGTGGCGTCAGATTTGATGCGTGGGAGGAATTTTTCAATTACGATAACTGGATGCAGATACTTGCGGATTGCGGTATCGATCCGGCGTATTACGCAAGCCGTGAGATCGGTGAGGGTGAAGTTCTGCCGTGGGATATCATAGACTGCGGTGTTGACAAAAGATTTTTACTTCGTGAACGTCACAATGCTTATGAGTCAGTGACCAACTGCAACTGCGCGGAGAAGTGTACCGGATGCGGTGCAAATAAGCTGGGAGGTGAGCGTACATGGTGCAGCCGATGCCGATAAGAGCAAAATTTTATAAGGTGGGGAGTCTGCAATACATATCTCACCTTGATCTTGTGCGAACGATGACGAGAAACATTACACGCGCGGGCATTCCGGCATGGTATTCGCAGGGCTTTAATCCACGTCTAAAATTAACATTCTCTCTTCCTCTTTCTATAGGAACGCAGAGCATGAGTGAATTTTTCGATATCCGACTTGTTGCGCCGATGGAGCTTGACGAGATAAAACGCCGCATAAATGAAACTTTGACGGATGAAATGAAGATAGTGGACGTTTATCAGAGTGAACGCAAATTCAGCGAGATCGCATGGGCGGAGTATGAGATTAAAATGACATCCCCGCATCTGAATGCTGAAACTGCCGTCGCGCTTTGCGAGTTGTATACGCATCCGTTGGTACTGCTGAAACACTCGAAATCGGGTGACAAGGAAGTTGACATATCTCCTTACATCGATCTGCGTGAGTGCTCGTTCGCTGATGGGGAAATCACGGTGCGTGCATTTCTGTCGGCTGACAGCGCGGATTATCTTAATCCCGAATATTTGATAGCGGGCGCCGAGCAGAAGCTTGGCGTGAGCTTCGTCGATCCGTTTTCGGAATATTACACCATTATACGCAAAGAAGTTTATCTTGCTGATAAGGTTACGGCGTTCCGCTAAAAGATATTTTCAAAATTAAAGCTGTGGCTTGCACGGATGTGTTCAAGCGCACTTATGAGAATATCTATCTGTGAGTAGAAATCCTCAGGAACGTTTTGCGGATTTGTTACCCAATAAATTGCATCCTCAGCTCGTTCGAGATCATTTCTATGAGTCGAGAGTGATATTATGTTTTTGCAATTCTGCCATTCTGCGAGCAGCTGCTTTGCGGAGTCGGCAGAATTGTCATTTTTTAAATGTTCGCAAATATTAAGCATCATATCAGTCTTATTGGTTACGTACAAGGTGTTGCAGACTGTCAGCGTCATTATTGATGAAAGAATTATTAGTGCAATGATAAACGAGCGCATTATTTCTTTATAAGATTTTCCTTTCCGAGATCGTTTACAGTAAAGAGGAATACGTTGTCAAGAGTTACACCGTGATGCTTGAGACGAGAATAGAGCCATGCTTGGTCGTGGCCAAGTGTTTTCAGGGAATGTTCGCTTATATGAGAATCGACGATGACCGCGTGCGCTATTCCTGATTCCTTAACTTTGATTTTTGCATCCGAAGCTGTCACGGGGAGTTCGGTGCGTTTTTGAATGACCGAAAGTTGACCGTTTTGCTCAAGTATAGCATAGTCCACCTCAGATATATCCGCAACGCCGGCTATACGAAGCTGACTCAGCAGCTCCTCCACACTTATTCGTACCCGCCCGATTTCCTTTATATCGAGTTCGCCGCGCTTGATGAGTACGCTTGGCTTGCCATCGAATATTGGTTTGAGTACGGGAATCTTTGTGACGGCGAATGAGATTATTACTTCAAATGACAGAAGCACAGAAATAGGTACTATAGCAAACGCCAATGGAATTTGATCATCTGTAATAGGCGCGGCGGCGAGTTCAGACAAGAGAAAAGTAGTTACAAGCTCGGATAGCTGAAGTTCACCTATCTGTCGCTTTCCCATAAGACGCATGGTCCCCACGAGAAGAATGTATATAAGAATTATACGTATAAGAATTGTAAGCATTTTGACACCTCTGACAACAGTATTCACTGCAGTAAAATGTTTATGCACATTTGTACCAAACATGAAGAAAAATTAAAAAAACCGTTGACAAATAAAAAAGGATGTGATATAATATTAAAGCTGTCGCAAAGAGGCATGTCCTCAAGAGTAGGGCGGCAAAAAAGTTTTTTAACTTTTTTTGCAAACCCCTTGACAAGAGGAGAAGAATATGATATAATAATCGAGTCGCCTGAGAGGGAGACAGCAAGCAATGGTCTTTGAAAATTGAACAACAAGAGATGGAAGTAAGTACAAAGAAGAGAGGCACGAAAGTGCTAAACGGA
>JAZRAB010000070.1:0-11768 GCA_045634345.1 Candidatus Flemingiibacterium sp.
CCCCTCATACGATGAGCCGTCTGCCCAGACGTATTTGCCGTTTCCGTTCTTTAAGTCTCCCGAGAAGCTGCCGACGTAGATCGAGCCGTCCGCCCATGAGTATGTACCCTGACCGTCCTTTTTGCCGTTCACAAGATTGCCCTCGTAAACGTCACCGTTGGCAAAGGTATATTTGCCGTAGCCGGTGAGGTTGTCGTGACTGAATGCGCCCTCGTAGACGTCTCCCGAAGCAAATGTCATTTTGCCTGTACCGTGACGGTAAAGCTCGTCAAGCGAGCCTTCGTAAAGGTCTCCGTTTGAGTAGGTGACAGTCTTCGCCGCCATATCGACCTCGGCTCTTACGCCGTTTGAATAGTAAAGCTTACCAATTAAAGGAGTTCCCTCGTGGTCAACTCTGCCGAAATATTTGACAGCTCCGCTGTCTTGGGTGTTCATCTTAATATAGCGTATACCGCCGATATAAAACCCCGCAGCGATAATAGCAAGAATGACTGCGGCGATCACTACTATCGTTAAAAAGATACTGAGCGAGCTGCGTTTTTTTCTTATACGCTTTGATGTTTGCTGATAATTCATTTTAAACGTTTCCTTTCAGAGGAAATTGAGTTAGAGAATATTGTCCCTCGGTGTGATGCTGTCAATGAAGTTGGCGAGGAGTTTTATAAGATCCGGAATGAGGATAAGTGCCGTTATTGCAAGGACGGCGCATGCCGCCACAGCCAAAATCACACCGCCTGCCGTGATGTCCGACTTGCCGTATGTAACCTCGGCGCGGTGACGCTTCTCCTCGGGTATGTAGAGCGCCGCGGAGACGTCATATTTTGCATCGTGCAGCTCGGTATCACCAACCATATAGACAACACGTCGAAGGGATGTGCCCCGACGGAGCGCGAAACGGACAAAGGCGTTATTGCAGCCTGCCTCACTTACGGAAATTGCGGTATCCTCGGTGTTTGCGTCCTTTTCAAGGAGCGCGTGTACCAGCCTGCCTATCACGAATTTGTTGTAAAGAGTCGCAAAGATAGCTAAAATAAAACCGATAAAAAGCGACCATACGATGATGTTAAGCGTGGTGACGGTATTAGTACCGAGCGTCACGGTCTCGCCGGCGATGTCGGTAATATTATCCCACATTGCTTTGAAAAAATCCACCGTTTTTCCTCCTTTTATCATGTCTGCAAGGGATGCCCTCAACAATCGCATAGGCGAGCGTTGAGGGTACCACCCAAAATTACATATCCTTCTTGATTATATCACAGCCGATGTACTTGCGAAGCACCTCGGGAACGACTACGCTGCCGTCTGCCAACTGATTCTGCTCAACGATTGCAGGCAGAATACGGCTGGTTGCGAGTCCCGAACCGTTGAGGGTGTGAACGAACTCGATCTTGCCGGTAGATTCTCTCTTGAAGCGCATCTGACCGCGGCGCGCCTGATAATCACGCGCGTTCGAGACAGAGGAGACTTCCTTGTAGCCGTCCATAGAGGGAATGTGGATCTCGATATCGTAGGTACGAGCCATCGAGGCGGAGCAGTCCTCTGCCGCGAGCTTGACTGTGCGGAAATGGAAGCCGAGTCCCTTAACGAGAGCCTCTGCCTTGCCTACAAGCTCCGCAAATGCATCGTCCGAATCCTCAGGGCGCGTGTACTGCACCATTTCGACCTTGTTGAACTGATGTCCGCGCACCATTCCGCGCTCATCTGCACGGTAAGAGCCTGCCTCGCGGCGGAAGCAAGGCGTGTAGCTGATGTACTTTCTCGGCAGATCAGCCTCGGTGAGTATCTCGTCGCGGTGAAGTGCGACAAGTGCAGTCTCTGCTGTCGGAAGCATGAAGCGACGGCGCTCATCCTCTGCGGTTTCGAGCCAATATACGTCGTCCGCGAACTCCGGGAACTGTCCTGCGGTCAGTCCGCACTCGTAGCCGAGCATATGGGGAACGAGTACAAGCTCGTAGCCGTCCTCGATGTGTGTGTTTACAAAGTAGTTAAGGAGCGCCCATTCGAGACGTGCGCCCATACCGCGGTAGATCCAGAAGCCGTTGCCGGACAGCTTTGTGCCGCGCTTGTAGTCGATAAGACCGAGATCGGTGCAGATATCAACGTGATTTTTCGGCTCAAAGTCGAATTTGTGAGGCTCGCCGTAGTAGCGGAGCGGCTCGTTGTTCTCCTTTCCGCCGGGCTTTAAGTCCATGTCAGGAAGGTTCGGAAGGGAGAGCATGAGGTTGGAGTATTCGATCTCAACAGCCTTGAGCTTTTCGTCATTTGTCTTGATGGTTTCTGACAATTCCTTCATCTGAGCAAATATCGAAGCGACGTCCTTGCCCTCTTTTTTTAGCTGCGGAATCGACTTTGAAACCTTGTTCTGCTCTGCTTTAAGCGCTTCATTTTCGGAGATCATAGCGCGGCGCTGCGTGTCAAGCTCCAGAATGCGCGCGATCTCCTCCTTTGCGTCCTTACCCTTGTTAGCAAGGCGCTGTATAGCTTCTTCGGTGTTTTCTTTGATGTATTTAATGTCAAGCATGTTTTTTCTCCCTTTATATTAAACAAATAAATTTTCAGTATTTTCTTCGCCGACGAGCTTCTTTATAAGCTCTGCAAGCTCGTCCGAATCCGTATAGGATATTGTAATTGACTTTTTACGGTTAAAATGGGAAATTTTAACATTACAGCCGAGGAGCTCTGTCATCTTGTCTTCGAGCGAGGCGTAATATTCGCGCTCGACGGAGTTGTCCTCTTTCGGCTCATCCTCTTCTTCGGGTTGGCTGTTCATCTTACGTACCAAATCCTCTGTAGCGCGTACCGACAGCTCGCGGATAACGACCAGATCAGCGGCTTCGGATATGCGTGAACGGTCGATGAGACCAAGCAGTGCGCGCGCGTGACCTGCGGAGAGCGATTTGTCAGCTACGAGCGAGAGAACGTCCTCTGGCAGATCAAGCAAACGCATGGCGTTTGTCACCGCCGCGCGGCTCTTTCCAACCTGCTTTGCAACCTGTTCTTGGGTGAGGTTGTACTCATCAATAAGTGCCTTGTATCCCTGCGCTTCCTCAATTGGAGAGAGATCCTCACGCTGAATATTCTCGATAAGCGCGTACTCGGCGGTCTTTTTATCGTCCGCTTCGAGTATTACGACGGGAACCTCCGAAAGTCCTGCCATTTTTGCCGCACGCCAGCGGCGTTCTCCTGCGATTATCTGATAAAAATTACTTCCCTGACGTTCCCTGACGACGATCGGCTGTATCAGACCGTTGACCGCAATGGAATCAGCGAGTTGGGCGAGCGCTTCCGCATCAAAAGCCTTACGTGGCTGACCGCGACGCGGCTCGATCTCGGATAAGCGCAAAGTACTTGTTTTTTCGGGGGAATCGAGCGAATTATCGAGAAAAATCGCGTCCATTCCGCGCCCGAGCCCTTTTTTCTTTGTTGCCATAATGATCCTCCGTAGTTATATAGTGCGTTCGACTATCTCTTTTGCAACATCCATGTACGCCAGCGCGCCCTTCGAGTGCTTGTCGTAATAGATTATCGGCTCGCCGTAGCTTGGAGCCTCGGAAAGCTTGACGTTACGCACAATGCTGGTTTTAAACAGCTTGTCCGCGTAGTACTTTTTCAGCTCGTCAAGCACCTGCAGCGACAGATTGAGTCTGCCGTTGAACATGGTGATGAGTATTCCCGTAATCTCGAGGTGAGCATTATAGAGCTTTTTGACCTGCTTTATCGACAAAAGAAGCTGTGAAAGCCCCTCGAGCGAGTAAAATTCGCATTGCATGGGGATTATTACTCCGTTTGAAGCCGCGAGTGCGTTGAGCGAGAGAATGCCAAGCGAGGGTGGACAGTCGATGAAGATGTGGTCGAAGTCGTCCGATATCTCGGAAAGTGCCTCTTTCAGGAGGAGCTCGCGGTTGTCGGTGTCGATAAGCTCAAATTCCGCACCGGCGAGGGATATTTGGGACGGAATCACTGAAAGATTCTTAAATCCCGTGTCAATTACAGCCTCGGACGCCTTTGCCCTGCCAATAATGAGGTCATAAGACGATATTTTTACCTTTTTGCGCGATACGCCGACGCCGCTCGTTGCGTTGCCCTGCGGATCGAGGTCGACGAGCAATACGCGCTTACCGAGCGCGCCTACGGCGGCGGCACAGTTGACAGCGGAGGTGGTTTTACCAACGCCGCCCTTTTGATTTGCGAGAGAAATGGTATAAGCCATTGCCGTTCTCCGTTCTGTTTGTTTCTATACATTATATTATATCAACAAACAGCGAAAAAGTCAATGGTATTTTGTAAATACTACGGAGATTTTGCGAATAATGTTTCACGTGAAACATTATGATTGTGCGCAGATAAATGTTTCACGTGAAACATTTATCTCACATTAGGCACACGAATGGTCAGCACAGTCGCGTCTCCGTCGTCGATTCGCTCGCTTTCCACCTTAATTCCGGCTTGCTTAATGACCGATATGGCGCGATCCACGGAATTGTAGAAAATACGTATATCCTTAAGCACGATCTTTCGCGGCGAACGCGGCTTTCGCGCAAATTCATTCTCGGCGAGAAAACGGTCAATATAGCTCTCCGTGGTCGCAACATTCAGGCTGTGCGCATTTATGTACTCAATCACGCGCAGACGCTCCTCAGCCGTTGAAATGCGCAAAAGTGCGCGCGCGTGGCGCTCCGTCAGCCCATACCGCAGTATTTTCTCGCGTTCCGGCAAGGTCAGACGAAGTATACGAAGCTTGTTTGCAACAGACGATTGACTTGTTGATAGGTGACGGGCAACTTCCTCCTGTGTTAAGCCATACATGTCGATAAGTGAGGCTATAGCGCTCGCGTACTCGAATAAATTCAGATTTTCACGCTGAATATTCTCAATTATAGCTAATTCCGCAGATTTTTTGCTGTCTACCTTTAATATAACGCACGGGACCTCGCGGATACCGAGCAATTTTGCCGCGCGGAGCCGCCTTTCGCCCGCAACGATCTCAAAGCACGCATTGCAGATCCCATTGCCGCTGATACGACGCACCGTCAGCGGTTGGAGGATACCGTAGCGACGTATGCTGTCTGCAAGTCGGATTATCGCGTCATCATCAAATTTTTGCCTCGGTTGGCTGGGATTTGGGAAAATCCGCTCCGTATTTAACAAATGTATGCGCCCAAACTCCTCTGCTTCACTAAATTCCCGTTCGCGCAGCTCCAGCTGCTGCCATGAATGACGCAGCTTTTCCCTTTCATTTTCGAGCTGCATCTCCGGGATTTTTTTAAATATACTGCTCATTGTGTTCATTTCGCCTCTCCTTTGTTTTGGTTTTTCTGAGACTATAATAACACATTATCCGCGTGAAAACGGACGAAATTTGTGTGGCGAAAAATAAAAAAGTCCGTCGATTAAATCGGCGGACTGTCGTTTTTGAGGCGATTTATTTGTACTAAAGCGGTTTTTTCTTGATTTGAGAGTTATTTCGCGGATAAATTTTTGGCGTTTCGGAAATTTTTTCGATTGTAATAATACAGCGCGGCTCCTCAGCTGTGTCGGAAATGAGCGAAAATGTGTCTGATGCGACAAGTTTTCCGCCGAGTTTTTTAATAGCGTTACTCGATTCGGCAAGCTCCTCTTGGGCATTTGCTTTCATGGCGATGAATTTTCCGCCAATCTTCACATAAGGCAGACATAATTCGCACAGCACGTTGAGCCTTGCCACGGCGCGTGCGCAGGCAATATCATACCCCTCGCGCTGACCGTTCTCGCCCACGTATTCCTCGGCACGAGCGGCAACGCAGGTGATATTTGAAATTTCAAGCATTTCCGCCGTTTCGCGGATATAGTTGATACGCTTTGCGGTGCTGTCGAGGGCGGTAATTCTGATGTCCGGACGTGCGATTGCAAGCGGAAGCGAGGGAAATCCCGCACCGCAGCCGATGTCTATGACTTTTGCGCCTTGCGGAAGGTAGCTCGCGGCGGCAAGCGAATCGACATAATGCTTCATTATAATACCGTCGATGTCGGTAATTGCCGTAAGATTCATGTATTCGTTGACCTCAAGCATGCGCTCGGTCAGACGGTAGAGCTTGTCGGTAATATTATCGGTACAAAATGCGGAGAGTCCATTAGTTGATAGGGAAGTGCTTAATTTTGCGGTGAATATGGCAAAATCTGTCATTATTGTAAATCCTTTCCGTGAGCGGAGAAGTATATGAGCAGTACAGATATATCGGCAGGGGAAATCCCGGAGATGCGCGATGCCTGACCGATGCTTGAAGGCTGAAATTTATTCAGCTTCTGCGTGGCTTCAAGGCGGATTCCCTTAACTATGCTGTAATCAAACGGCGTCGGGAGCTTCTTTTCCTCGAGTTTTGCCGTGCGAGCGACCTCGGCAAGCTGACGCTTGATGTAGCCGGCATACTTTATCGCGGTCTCCGCCTGGGTGCGGACACGCGGCGGAAGCACCGGACGAGTGGTGTCTATGGGCGCGAGCTTATCGTATGATAGCTCGGGACGGCGCAGAAGCTCGGCGAGTCGGATTCCCGTGGTAACGGCGGTCGAGGCGTTCTCCTCGAGTATCGCAGAAAGCGTATCGCTTGGCGGTACAGATGTTGATTCAAGCCGCTTCACTTCTTGCTTTATCGCCGTTTGCTCGGCTTCAAATGCGGCAAAGCGCTCGTCCGAAATAAGCCCCACACGCCTACCGATGGGCGTCAAGCGCTCTGCGGCGTTGTCCTGACGAAGCAGCAGACGAAATTCCGAGCGCGAGGTCATGATGCGGTACGGCTCCTTCGTTCCCTTGGTTACTAAATCGTCGATAAGCGTGCCGATATACGAGCTTTGGCGGGTGAGGATCATCGGCTCCTTGCCGCTTATTTTAAGGTAAGCGTTGATGCCTGCGACGAGTCCCTGTGCGGCGGCTTCCTCGTAGCCCGAGGTGCCGTTGAACTGTCCTGCGCCGTAAAGTCCCGAGATTTTCTTAAATTCGAGCGTTGCGTAAAGCTGCGTCGGGTCAACGCAGTCGTACTCGATTGCGTATGCGGTGCGCATCACCTCGGCATGTTCAAAGCCGGGCAGGGAATGAAGCATCTGCATTTGTACTTCTTCCGGTAGCGATGAGGAGAAGCCCTGAATGTACATCTCCTTGGTGTCACGTCCCATCGGCTCGACAAAAAGCTGGTGACGTTCCTTGTCCGCAAATCGCATGACCTTGTCCTCGATACTCGGGCAGTAACGCGGACCAACGCCCTCAATCATACCCGAATAAAGAGGCGAGCGCGACATATTTGCGCGGATTATATCGTGCGTTTTTTCGTTTGTATATACGATGTGGCAGGGTATCTGCTCGCGTGAGTTCAGCTCGCCGCGGTCAGAATCGACCGAAAACGGATCAACGACCGTATCACCCGGTTGTACTTCGAGCTTTGAGTAGTCAATCGAATCGCGGTGGACTCTCGCCGGTGTCCCCGTCTTAAAGCGCATCATGGTGACTCCCTCGTGCTCTAAATTCGCGGTCAGCTCGTTCGCCGGAAGCATACCGTCCGGCCCTGACGAATAGGAGACCTCGCCGACGATGATTTTGCCGCGCAGGTAGGTACCCGAGCAGATTATCGCCGCCTTGCAGTCCCAGCGTGCGCCGAGCTGCGTGACAACGGACGAAATCCGCTTGCCATCGGGCGTTTCTTCGCAGTGAATGTCGGTGACTTCGGCTTGAATAAGACGAAGATTTTTCGTTTCTTCGATGGTCTGCTTCATTATTTTCTTATATTCGGCACGGTCTGCCTGGATGCGCTTTGAATGGACCGCCGCGCCCTTGCCGAGATTGAGAATGCGGCTTTGGAGCATGACACGGTCCGCCGCTCTGCCCATCTCGCCGCCGAGCGCGTCTATCTCGTAAACGAGATGTCCCTTGCCCGTGCCGCCGATTGACGGGTTACACGGCATATTTGCGATGGCGTCAAGATTGATTGTGAATAGGACTGTGGAAAGTCCGAGCCTCGCGGCGGCAAGTGCGGCTTCGACTCCTGCATGTCCCGCGCCGATAACGCAGACGTCGGCATATCCGGCGTAGTATTCGGGGATTTTTGTCATGGTTGAGACCTCTTTATTTGTGGTACTTTCCGCCGGCAGCTATGTTGAATGCACGGTAAAGCTGTTCGAGCAGTATCACGCGCATGAGCTGATGCGGAAAGGTCATCTTCGATATTGAAAGGCGCATGCGGCAGGCGGATTTTACCTTTTCACAGAGTCCGTCCGAACCGCCGATTATCAGGCATATATCGGAAAATCCCTCGGTGGCGACAGACGAAATCCGCTCCGAGAACTCCTCGCTTGAAAGCTGCTTGCCCTCAACGCAGAGCGCGATATTGTAGGCTCTCGGCGGAAGCGCGGCGAGGATGCGTTCTCCCTCACGCTCAAGCGCGGCAGAGATTTTCGCGACGGACGGCTTGTCCGAAAGCCGTTCGTCCTTTATTGCAATGTTAGTGACTGAACAGTAAGCGCCAAGGCGCTTTTCGTATTCGGCAATAGCGTCGGTAAGGTACTTTTCCTTTACTGTACCGACGTGTACGATATGTATATGGAGCATGGGTGTCTCCTTTGTGTGGGGGATTTGATAGTTAGGGAGTACGAGTCGCTTTCTTGAAAGAAAGCTCCGCAAAGAACTTTATACAACGCATACGCTCATAGAGTGTTTGGCTAAAGCTTCGATAGGACGCTCTCGGTAGTCGGGTCCCTCCTCACCTCCGCTCCTCCGCTTCGGTTCGGTGTCCCAACGACCGTGAATGCACAAGTGTTTCTCTTGCTACATTAATTTCTTTTAGCGTCCAAAAGCAACTCTATGCTTTGAATTTTTAAAAACTAAAAACTCCCGCAGCCGAGCTCAGCCGAGCCTGGTGGGGGTGTCGGGGGAGGACGGATCGGCGTTTGAGAGCAGTGCTTCCCCCGACCGGGAGTGTGAGGGCAGAGCCCTCACATATCGGCAGGCAAGGCAAAGCCTTGCAGAGCTAACCAAACACCCCACAATAAAACATCCAATTTCAATACGCCGTAAGCGCACATACACAAGTCGCGTCGGCGTATTCGGCGCGGCGACACCGAGAAAAACATCCTTTCCTTCAATCATGCATAGGGAAGAATGATACGCAAGGTCGGGTAGATTATTCTCCTCGCTCAGATGCGCGAGCAGTATGCGTTTTGTCCCCGATTCGGCGAGATGCGAGACAAAAGCCGCCGCAGCATCGTTGGAGAGATGACCGCAGGGCGAGAGGATACGCCGTTTCAGCTCGTATGTATAAGGTCCGCAGAGGAGCATATTTTCGTCGTGATTTGATTCGAGTATGACGTTCTCGCACCCCATCAGTGCGTCCGACACCTCATCTGTGATGCATCCGATGTCGGTAGCAAGGGCAAGCGTATGCTCGGGAGAACCGTCTGTCACGATGTAACCTACACTTGCCTCGCTGTCGTGCGAGGTCACGAACGAACGTACCGTAAGTGCACCGACCTGCTCGGTGAATAGTAGGGGGTGAATTATCGCTGATTCGGCGGCATGCGCGGTCCTTTCGCTGCGCAAATAAGCACGCGCAGACGGCTCTGTTATGTGTATCGGGATTTTATATTTTTTTGCTATCATTTCAATCCCCGACACGTGATCGGAGTGCTCGTGCGTCACGAATATCGCCTTGATGCGCGATATGTCGGAGTCGAGTGAGGCAAGCGCGTCGCAGACACGCTTGCAGCTGATGCCGGCATCTATGAGCAGTTCATCGTCGCCGCAGCGGATATAAATTGAGTTGCCCTTTGAACTCGATGCGAGCGTGTAAACCGAAAAATCCATAGTTTTTGAATGTCCTGATTGTTTTGTTTTTTTGAATATTGATGCTTCGTTCCAAGAAACGAGTGGGGAACAAAAGTCACAACCCCTCAAACCATCCACGAGAAGAAATCGCCGTAGAATAGGTAGAGCATGTCAAAAAATATCGAAAAAAGGAATGGCAGGAGAACGAGCATCAGCCTGCGCGCGAGCTTTTTCTGCCGATTAATGTTTTCGCAGACCACCTTTATATGCTCGGGATCGGCATCATCCGAGAACATATCCGGAGTGACATCCTTGCCCGAAAAACCGCGATTCAGGAAAATAATCGCGCAGACGAGCAGGGTCACGGTGATGAAATAGATCGGCATTATTATCGGTATGCCGCCAATTGGGAGCACATTCAGTGAAATGAGCGTTTCATACAGCGCGAATGCCGCAATTGTTGAGAGTGCGATAAGGAGCGCTCGCTTTACATTGAACGGCTTCTTTTTCGCGCTCGCCGTTTCAGTCGCGGCGAGTGCGGTTGTACGTTTTTTCTTCTTCTTTGCCATTATTCTATACGTATAGCACCGTAGGGACGCACCCTGAGTACGGTCGTTGCGCCGTCACCAAACGCGGCGTCAAGAGTCTTTTTGAACTCGGAAACATCTTCATTTGCGACAAATGCTTGAATTGTGCCGGCGAATCCGCCGCCGTGGACACGCCATGCGGCTTTCTTACCGGAAAGTGCGATTTCTGCAAGACAGAGAGCGAGGGAAAGTCCCTGCTCATGCACATTTTTCACTGTATAGACGTTTTGCAGATATTTGAAGCTCGAATCACCGGACTCGATTACGCCATCGAAGAAAGCATTGAGATCGCCCGATTTGAGCGCGGCGATCTGTTTTGTGACTCGCTCGTTCTCGTTCTTGAAATGTATCGCGCGCATGATGGCACGATCGCCTGCAAACGAGCGCAGTGTTTTGATATTTTTGAGTATTTCGTTCATCGAAACCTCGCGGAGCACCTGCTTGCCGAAGTAGGATGCGACCTTCTTCATGTCGGCAGGGATGGAGGCGTAGTCCTCGTTGAGATCGGCATGATTTCCACCGGTATTCACGATGCAGAGGCTGTAGCCTGCCGCACAAAGGTCGAACGGAAGCTTTTCGATTATGGGGGCTGTGGGATTCTTGAAGTCGATAGCGATGAATCCGCCGACTGCACATGCGGTCTGATCCATAAGTCCGCTCGGCTTGCCGAAGAAGACATTCTCCGAGTACTGCGCGATCTTTGCGATCTCGGCGTTTTCGACCTCGCCGTTATTATAAAAGCCGTTCAGGATAAGGCCGACCATATCTTCAAATGCCGCCGAAGACGAAAGACCGGAGCCTTTGAAAACATTCGATGTAGTATAAGCGTCGTAACCGCCGACCTTGTAGCCATGCTTAAGGAAGCCCGAACACATACCCGAGATGATAGATTTCGATGTGTAATAGAGGGACTCATCAACGGTGGGATTTACAATATCAACCTCATCGACTGGGAAGCCCTCGGATTTGATAGTGATGCGCATATCGTCGCGTGGGGACGCGGCGGCGATAATGTCGAGATCGATTGATGCCGCGAGGACTTTTCCGTAGTTATGGTCGGTGTGGTTGCCCGAGATTTCGCTTCTGCCTGCGACGGAGAAAAGAGAAATGTCACGCTTTTCGCCGAAAAGCGCCGCAAATTCGTTGGCAGCCTTTATATAGCGAGCTTTCTGCGTCTTTACGTTTTCGGCGCCGTAAAGCTCGGTGAATATGGTGTTATATTTTCCGCTTTCGATAGCGGAAATGAGCTTTTTTTGATTCATGGTGTTGTCCTTTCTATGAGGGGGGAGCCTCATTTTTCGCAGGTTTAGGCGGTGATCGCCGCGTTCACGCGGCACTGTGGGATGCGACCTCGCCGCGCCTCGGCGGCTCGGGGAAACGACCTCGCCGCGCCTGCG
>JAZRAB010000071.1:0-9074 GCA_045634345.1 Candidatus Flemingiibacterium sp.
ATCATGATTCCGCTATAGCGCGGTTTCATATTGGGTACGGCACGCATCATGCGGTCGTATGCTTTGTACTTTTCTTTTTCTGCTTCTGTCATATTGATAGAGTCCTTTCCTAAATCAAAAAATGCCACCGGATGTTTCCGAATGGCATTTGATTTACATATTCATATGCGGCGAGTCGCTTTGGTCATAGAACGAGTCGGGTTCGTATTCCAGATTCGGATACCCACTCTGGAGCTTGTCTGCGAGGTTTCTCAGCCGTTCCTCTTGCAAGTACGAGAGGCTGTCACAGTTAGCTCTTGTGTAGCCAACACACTTATATAGATCGGCTGCCTCATCCTCCGAGAAAAGCTGGTCTTTGTTTATGAGTCCGGCGCGGATGGCAAAGGATTCTTTGGCGTACTCATAGTTCGGAGAATAATCTCCGTGCGCCACATAGGTTTTGGCGTTATTTTGCTTCCATGAGGTAAACATGAAACCGTGCTGTTCGCTGTACATAGCGGCAAGAATCGTATCTCCGAATTCTGACAGCTTTCTGTATTCCTTTACATCCGGGATAGTCATCTGCGGCGAAGACTCGTAGAGACCAACATATTCTCTTATCTTTTCTGCACCGATACAGATGGCATCCTGAATCTCTGCAAGGTTTCCGGTTGCCCGACTCCGTGCATCCTCATAAATGAACCCGTTATTATTCTGACTGCACATCGGAATCTTGTGGTAAGTGATATCGAGCATTTCGGTGTCCGGATTGTATTTACCCTCGCATTCGAGGGAAGGGAGCATTCGGAGCAGTTCTTTTTGATAAATTGTCATTTGGTTATCCTCCTGTGTTTTTACATCTGAATGGTGAAGCCATTCTCCATGTTTTCTGATTGGGTGTTATTTTGCAGATGGGCGGGATTTACCACAACCTCCGCTTCGTTACGGCTTGAGAAGAATGCAAGGACATGATCTTTTGCAATTTCGGCTTCGTAGACAGTACCTTCCTCATCAAACCGATGGGCAAACCATTCTGCCTTATCCCGATCCAGCGTCCAAGACAATGCTTTTATGTTTCGGGAATTGTGGGAGGTAATACCTCGGTAAATGGTCAGCGTTTCGGGGAGCAGACGATACTGTTTGTATTCCTCCGCAGTCATCAAGTACCGTTTGTCTGCCTGAGCGAACATTCTCACAAGCTGCTTCTTGCTGAAGTTGGGATCGGAGTTGGGGGATTCGGTGGACACCCAATAATCTGCGAGGTATTCAGAAAAGTCCTTCACATCCATATATTCCATCGTGTACTTCAAAAATGCTGACCGGTAGGATTTAGTGAGCATCATTGATAGCCGATGGACATTGTCCGCTGATTCGATTTGCTTTCTGATCTGTGTTCGCCATCGGTCAAGGGCGGTATCATCTTCCAGTAAATTGACAAGTTTTTCGGTTGACTGATCGAGCGTGTAATTCGAATCGGTGAAGGGATGCTTGACGATAAATGGGAAATTTTCAACCGGTTGAAGGTCAAACATGAGGAAGAGCTTGGCCTTCGCTTTTATTTGATTGAGATCGGTATGGGGGAGCATTTATTCCGTCCTTTCTGATGGTTTTGAGAAAACAAAAAAGGCGCATGTTTTTTTTACTTCCATGCGCCGAGTGGTGTGTTATTCGGTTTTACGGTGGTTCAAATCATTACAGAATGGGGAAACACCCATTTTATATCTATATTTTTGCAAAAAAATTTACACGGCAAATTTGCCCCAAAAACAGCAAAAAACCTCGATTTTCTCGAGGTTTTTTGTGGCTATATCTTTTTTATAGCCTCTTTATGGCGGAGAGGGAGGGATTCGAACCCTCGTGAGATTGCACTCAAACTGATTTCGAGCGATTCGAAAGATGGCTCTCTCCGTCCCCGTGCGTCCCTATTTTACCGCTTTTATAGGGGAATTAGGGACGTTTTTACTGCCTTTTTCGGGAAATTCGTTAGATAATCGTTAGATATGAGGGACGGGTGGTCCCTTGTTTTTAGTGAAGCAAGGATAGAAATATTGCGTTTAGTTCATCCCAGCTCCGGGCATCCTCTCGTGGAAGCTCGGCGATCGCTTTTTCGATTTCTTCCATGTTCCGATCAATATAATCATTCACGCGGTCAAATCGTTTTCCCTCACCGATCTCTGGCGTGTTCATTTTTAAGACGAGCAGTTTTTCTACATCGGGCTTGATTTCTGCATCGAGGTATTTTTCCATCAGTGAACTGAACAGCATCGGCGGAGGTGTACCTTCGGCAAGGATCCACTTGCAGGCAAGTAGCGGACGCAGAACGTAAAAGTATTTCTTCAGTCGAACCGTTTCACCCTTCAGATATTCACGATAGTTGCTCTTGGCTGTACTGAGATAATGGTACAACCCCGATTTAGCCACGAAATAGCGATTGATGACAGTAGCAATCTTCTGCCACTCCTCCGTGGTGCGGTAGACGATAGGTGAAGAATTCCACTCAAACAGCGTTGGATTTGAGCTGTGCAGCAAGGTCAATGCTTTTTGTATGTCCCATCCGTTAATATCGAGTGTGTCGTCAAGCTGCCATTCGATCACGTCGCGGGTTTTGTCAAGCCGCAGATAGAATTCTTTCGGGCGAACATATATGAACCGCACATCGTAATCGCTATCGGGCGAAGCGAATCCCCAAGCTCGGCTGCCGGATTCAATGCAGTGTAAGATTTTTATATTTTCGCGTTCTTCGATTTCGGTCAGTTTTGAAAGTATTGTGTTTCTCATATATTCTCGCTTTCTTTCAGAATTTACGTGGAATCAAATTGATGTAAAATGCGATGTTCCCGTCAATCTAATTTTTCCCGCTCCTTTTCACCGGGAACAGCTTCCATGCCGAACATCGCCAGTGCTTGATTCACCTTATCCATACGAACAGTTGCTTTCCCTTGCTCAAGTTCTCGGACAAAACGCAAACCGAGTCCAGAGCGTATCGCAAACTCTTCTTGCGTGAGTCCATATGCTTTTCGTTTTTGTTTGATAAATTCAGCGATTTTATTCATAACAACATTATACACCCTATCGGGTATAATGTCAATGGTTTTGGGCGGATTTATACCCGTTAGGGTGTAATTTCATGCTCGTAATGAATAAATCAAAGCGCGGTGAATTGTAAATAAATCTATTGAAGTATTGACGAAATCACGATATCGTGATATAATATTAGTGGAATATAAAAAGCGAGGTGAATACGATGCCGGTATTGGCACGGTTCTACGGAATCATAATCAGAATGTATTTTCTGCAGAGCGAACATAATCCGCCCCATATTCATGCAATCTATAATGATGATGTTGCGGCAATCGACTTTATGACGGGCGAAGTCCTCGAAGGACACCTTCCACCCAAAGCAATGGAGATGGTGCAAGAATGGATCGCAATCCACCGAGATTCCCTCAAGACGATCTGGGAAACCCAGGAGTTCAAGAAGCTTCCACCGCTGGAATAAGGAGGTATCAAAATGTTCCACAAGGTAAAAAATGTATCACCGCTTCCCGATTACAGACTTAGCGTACAATTTTCGGAAGGCGTTACCAAACTGTATGATCTGAAGCTTTTATTTACAAAGCTCCCGGTTTTTACCGAGCTGCAGAATGATCCGGACCTCTTCTTCTCGGTTACAGTTGATGTCGGCGGTTACGGGATCATCTGGGGCGATGAGCTTGATCTGTCCTGCGATGAACTGTGGGAGCACGGTGAACAAGTCGATACGCCGTTCGATGGACTTATGGCATTCAGCGATGCCACGGAATTATGGGGACTGCACGAAAGCACGCTCCGAAAAGCAATCGCATACGGCAAGCTCGTAAACGGTGTTGATGTATGTAAGTTTGGAAAGCAATGGGTAGTATCCTCCGAAGCTATGCAGCGTGAATACGGTGCGGCAAGACGATGAGAAACGCATAAGCATATATGAAATTTCAGCGGTGACCGTAATAGTTGCCGCTATTTTTATTTGTTTTCGATTCTCGCTGGACTTCGTGCGCTTTCTGTGATATGTTGTGTTTGTACGAATATCGATCGTACAGAAAGGAATCACAACCATGACCACAGAAGAAAAAATCACCGCTTTAGAACGGCTTCTACGCAAATGTCCCGACGTGCTCACGCCATACGGTGCGGCGAGGTGGATGCATATGAGCAAAAACACCGTCTACGCTCTCATCCGCGAGGGAAAGCTGACCGCCTACCAATACCGCGGCGGCTTCCTCATCAGCAAAGCGGATATCATCGACTACATGGCAGCCACCACCGACGATGCGCCCGAATGGGACGGCAAATTCGGAGGTAAGAGCGATGAGTGAGCAGGTACGCGAAACGGTCACTGCCGAAGAAACGTGCAGGATCTTACATATCAGCAAACGCAAGTGCGCGTGGATGCTGCAGAACGGCATGATTCCATGCAAGGACACCGGCAGGAAAACGCGGCGGTATACGATTAGGCTCGACGATGTTATGGCTGTGAGGGATGACATTGAGGAACACCCCGAGCGGTATCTTCTCCCGGTTACGTTCACGGCAAAAGCGCCGGTGAAGCCTCGAAAGCATCATCCATACTACCTCGCGCCGGATGAAGTTCCCGAGGATTTTCGCCCGTGGTTGGATGACGAGTGGTACAGGATGGCTGACACGGTCACGGCACGGAAGGTTGGTGAGCTACTCGGGTATGACAGTGATTCTGTGCGGCGATGGATCAATCGCGGCTGGCTGAAAGCGGTTCATGCGCACGGGCAGGAGATCATCGCGCGAGAGTGGCTGATGGATTTCATGTGCGGGCATGGGTTCGCGATTGTGAAGAAAAGCAAGCGGCATACGGAACTGCTTCGACGGTACTTTGAGGAGCAGGCGTAAAACGCGACGCAGGGGCAAAATTTCGGCAGATTTATAGTAAAACATAAAATCTGCCGAAAAATTATTGACAAATGCGAATTTATAGGCTATAATAGTATTAGAATTAAAATCAGCCGTATTTTACCCATTCGGAGGAATATATGAGTTATATTGTACGTCATATGGAAGAACGTATTCTGGAGCTGTCGAAGTCCTATTCGGCAATTCTTCTGACAGGTCCGCGTCAGGCAGGCAAAACCACCATGCTTCGCTCTCTTGCCGAGAAGGAGAATAAGGGACGCGAATATGTATCCCTTGATGATCTCGCAACACGCGATATGGCGAAAAACGATCCTGCCCTCTTTCTTCAGCTTCATAAGCCGCCGGTACTGATTGACGAGGTTCAGTACGCGCCCGAGCTTTTCACATATATCAAGATTCACATTGACGAGCACCATAATCCCGGCGATTTCTGGATGACCGGCTCGCAGATCTTCCGCCTTATGCGCGGCGTTCAGGAATCTCTTGCCGGCAGAGTTGCGCTTCTTCATATGTCACCGATGTCACAGCGTGAAATCATCGGTGCGGATTGTGTGCCGTTTACAACGAACATGGAAACACTGATCGACGAGTGCAGAAAGATTGCTCCCGTCGATACCCCCGCACTTTTCGAGCGTATCTGGCGCGGTTCGATGCCAGGCATTGTTTCGGGACTCTATACGGATCGGAATATGTATTATTCCTCCTACCTCTCCACCTATGTGGAGCGCGATGTGCGTGATATTTCGGGAACGGTGGATGCGTTGAAATTCAATCGCTTCATTACCGCCGTTGCCGCAAGAACTTCGCAGTTGCTCAATTACCATGCGCTTGCCGAGGATGCGGATATTGATATGGTTACCGCAAAGGCTTGGGTTGACATTCTGGAAACGCTGGGTATTATTTTCCTGCTGCATCCCTACTCCAACAATGTGCTCAAGCGTACGATCAAGACACCGAAGGTGTACTTTTATGATACCGGTTTGGTCTGCTATTTAACCAAGTGGTCATCCCCGGAGGTTGCCGAAAGCGGTGCCATGAGCGGCGCGCTTCTCGAAAACTTTACGGTGTCCGAGATTATGAAGGGGTATCAGAATGCAGGTCGCGAGCCGTACCTTTACTTCTACCGCGACCGTGATGCGAAAGAGATCGACGTTATCATGGAGGGTGACGGCAAGCTCTGTCCGCTGGAGATCAAGAAAACTGCCACGCCGGATAAGCGGATTATTCGCACGTTTGGCGTGATTGACAAATCGCCGCTTCAGGTTGGCACCGGCGCGGTGCTCTGTATGGCCGAGCAGTTCGGCGCGTTTGATCGGGAGAATTTGATTGTGCCGATATGGGCGATATGAGTAAAAGTAGTATGGGAGGCAAATATGTCAGAGAAAAATTGGCAATTTGAACTTGAAGAATATATAAAGCAAGGCGAACCCGGAAAAACAGAAAAAAGTGATGCTTGGCGAACCGCTATCGGCTTACAAGCAGTTGACGGTCTGAAAACCTCCGATTATCTGCTCGACACCGCAAAGGAACACATCGAAGGCAACATCAGCATTGACGAAGCACAAAAGCGTATTCAAAGCTATTACGAACAACGTACCGAGCGCACCGAAATCGAAGATGCGACAAAGAAAGCCGATATTGTTTCCGCAAGAATCGCAAAGCTTTTAGGTGAAAGGAGCTTTCAGTTCTCACCTGCGGAGTGGATGACCATTCACCGCAGATTGTTTGAGGGCGTTTTCAAACACGCAGGTCAAGTGAGAACCTACAACATCACCAAGAAAGAATGGGTGCTGAACGGCGATACGGTTATCTATGCGGACTTCAATAGCATTCGTGACACTTTGGACTACGACTTCGCAACCGAAAAACAGTTCTCATACGAGGGACTGTCCGTGGAAGCATCGGTCAGACACTTGACGAAATTCGCTTCCGACATTTGGCAGATCCACCCCTTCTGCGAGGGAAATACGAGAGCGACCGCCGTGTTTATGATTAAATATATGAAAACCTTCGGTTTTCGAGTCAATAACGATGCTTTTCAAAAGAATTCGTGGTATTTCCGCAACGCGCTTGTAAGAGCGAACTACAACAATTTGCAAAAAGGCATTCACTCCACAACGAAATTTTTGGAAATGTTCTTTGGCAATCTTCTCCTTGATACCGATTATGAACTAAAAAACAGATATATGCATGTGGATTACGTGGCGGAAAATGATTCCCAAAGTATCAACCCCAAAGTTCCAAAGTCTCAATTTGACACTTTGGAATGTACTTTGGAGGAACTTGCGGTGTTTGAACTGATTGCAAACAATCCGACGATCAAACAGCAAGAACTCGCCGATGCCACAGGAAAATCACTCAGCACGATCAAGCGCGTGATGAAATCCCTGCAGGATAAGAACTATATCCGCCGCGAAAGCGGCAAACGCTACGGCAAATGGGAAGTTTTGGTTTGATATGAAAGAGGAAACGAGTATGGCTATCAGTAAAAAGCTTGAAATTATTTTTCACAACGGTCAGCCCGATGGGGTTCGGTCCATCCGCAGGCATCTCTCTACAATGACAACTTATGTTATTCCTCGTCCTCTGCTGTCGGAAGCCAAAAAACTTTCCGGAATCAATCGCCCCGGAATTTATTATCTGATCAGCGAGAATGATGATAATAAAATTGCTCAAATTTATATCGGTCAGACGAGAAACGGAGTAGTCCGCCTCGACGATCACAATCGTTCCAAAGACTTTTGGAACAAGGCGATTATGTTCCTGGCTGACAATAAGACTTTTTCTCTTGACATGATAAGCGGCCTTGAAGCTTATGCCATTGGTAAAGCCCACGATGCCAAACGCTATAAGGTGGAGAATTCAGTCAACCCGAAATATGAAATTGATGAATACGACCTACCTTTGATTGAAGAAGTATACGAAGAAATACAGTTTATTATGGCAACGCAAGGTTATAAGATGGACAATTCGAAGTCCACATTGAACGATGCCAACACCCTGCATACCACTCGAAATGGTATTCTTGCTTTTGGTGTTTATGACGGTGAACACTTTGAGGTGCTTGAAGGTTCTGAAATTGATATGAGCCGAAAGTGTCATTCTGCGACGATGGAAAAACAGCGGCAAACCGCTTTGGCGAATGGAGATATTATTTGCGTTGACGGGAAGCATAAACTGACTGTTTCTGTGTCCTTTACGGCTCCCAGTTCGGCAGGTATGTTTGTTTTGGGCGGAGCAATTAACGGCTGGGTCGAATGGAAGGACAAAGACGGCAAGACATTGGACGAGATTTATAGAAAATAAAAAGCACAAATACAATCAAAATTTTTATTCTGTATCTTCTGATAATAAAAAATTATAAGAACCAAATGAATTCAAGGAGCTCTATATGAAATCGAACTTTGAATTTTTGAATAAATACTGGCCGGCATTATCGCAGATCGGTGCAGCGGCGGAAAGCTATGTGTATTCAGATCCCAACGCTTGTCTGTACAAACTCGGCATGTTCGGGGAACGATTGATTCTTGAAATCTTCGCATTTGAACATATTCCCGAACCATCGATTGACAATACACATTCCAATCGCATTCGCCTCCTGAAGCGTGAAGGTCTCATTCCAAAAAAGATGGACGATATCCTTTACGCACTTCGTAAGACAAGAAATGATGCGGTACATAGTGGCGTAGATTCTGTTGACGACGCAAAGACATTGTTGCAGATGACGCACAGCTTGTCGGTCTGGTTCATGGAAGTGTACGGTGATTGGGGCTATATTGCCTCTGACTTTGTCATGCCAGAAAATGTTGCTATGCCAGATTATGAGGCAATCATCAAGGAGCAGGAAGACAAAATCGCTGCTCTTTCCAAACAAGTGGAACAGGTCACTACTGCCGCATCAACGAAATCCATTAAGGAACGAGCTGAAAAAGCAGAGTCCGCTTCGGAAAACATACCGTTTTGGATCAGAATCCTGCGAGACAGACCTATTTTGATGAGACGGGCTGGGCCTGGGACATCAGAAAGCCGCAGGTAAGACAGCTGATGAAACAGATTCGCACGGAACTGATGGAATTGTGCGGAGAAGGAAGCTATTTCCATATCGGCTGCGATGAGGCATATGGTTATGAGAATGATCCGGATATTGCAGATGATCTTCTGGCTTACGTAAG
>JAZRAB010000072.1:0-15820 GCA_045634345.1 Candidatus Flemingiibacterium sp.
TCTGTTCCGCCAAATATTCACCAACACCTTCTCCAAGAGAAAGCATGGTTCTTGTCAAACGTGCCGAGGATGCTGCGATATGTGAAAAAGATGCGCCTCTGCATGACACAAAAAGGTTTTTAAATTCCTTTGTCATAGTACATTCAAGCGGAATTTCATAAGGCTGCTCAAGTTCGTTGCACATCTCGTCGTTTCCGTGAATGTCCATTGCGTGGTCAGCTATTGCAACAGTTCTTCCGATTTTAGGCTGCTTGAACATTCCCTGCCTTAAATCCTGCTCCTTAAGCACATATTTTCCTTTCAAGCGATAGCTTTCTCTTACACCGGCATCGTAGATACACTTAAGAGTATATCCGTTCATTTTCTTTTCAGTCTGCAGATAATTCCAATACGCATAAACTCTGGCTTTGCCGATTTCGTCAGCCAAATCACCGTATTCAAAATACTCCTTGCCCTGCATAGTGGGAAGCATATTTAC
Source organism: Candidatus Flemingiibacterium sp. (assembly GCA_045634345.1). Lineage (GTDB taxonomy): Bacteria > Bacillota > Clostridia > Oscillospirales > CAG-272 > Flemingiibacterium. The sequence goes on from JAZRAB010000072.1 coordinate 479, forward strand.
ATTTATATCGCCATTTGGGTACATCACAAAGCATGAAACAACTTCTTTCATACTGTTTGACACCCACTCGCTTATATCTGCTCTTTTGGCTTCCTCGGGAATATTGTCAATATGAAGCGGATCTTCCGTTTTGGATATCCTGAATACATACGAAACGGCGTTTACATTATCATTCGCTTCTGATGCGCAAGGCTCACCGTATTCCTCATGCCCCTCGCAGCCAAAGGTGTATTCACATCCTGCATCTCTTGCTAACGCAATATCACCCGTTGAGTCCACGAAGTAATCGGCGAATATCTCTATATCTCCGCTCTCCCCCGAAACAGTAACACTTTTAATCTTTCCGTTTTCTGTTGTGCAGGATTTGTAATGAGTGTTGAAAAGAGGTGTAAGATATTCGCTATAGGGCTGAAAAATATTATTTATCGCTTTTCTCATGGAATAAGGCTCATACTGAAACCTTATCACTGGACCGTCGACACCTCTTAAGGATGTGCAGCGTTTTAAAGTATCGTCATAGCTGCGACCTGTGGGCATGGAAAATCCCCACGGACGCTCCTTAAAAGAATGCGTGTCCCAATTTCTTCCGATGGTTGGATCAAATAGGTTACTGTTCGGCATAACCTCTACTACATGACAAGCCTTCTCCATTTGCTCGAGCTCATCTTTTAGTATGCCGTGCATACCGTCAAGACTCACGCCCGGCTCCCAGCCGTCCACACCGCTGAAAACTGCCGTGCCGCCAAAATCCGGATTTTTATCGACAACAACGGTCTTGATTCCGTTTTTAATAAGTCGGTATGTACATCCGGTACCGCCTGCTCCTGCACCTATAATGCAAACCTGTGTTTTTATTGTCATTTGCTTTTCCATCACAATGGATTTACCTGTTTGTCAATTCCCCACACAGTTACATCTTCAACAACAGCACGCTGCGGAAGATTTGCTACATACAATACTGTCTGGGCAATATCCTCCGGCAAGAGCTTATCGGTAGTTTCACCGATGCCGCAAGCGCTCTGGAAGCCGGTGCTTGCGGATGACGGAACAACACAGGTTACTCTTACATTATAGGGCTGCATTTCAAGATACATTCCCTTTGAAAAATTAAGAATGCCTGCTTTAGCCGCAGCATAAACGCTCCATGTAGGCCAACACTGACGGGCACAAACAGAAGAAATATTGATCATAGTTCCGTTTTTCTGCTCTTTCATCATATTGGCAAAAGCACGGCAGCCATAAATAACACTGTTGAGATTGAGCTTTATAGTGCTGTCTATTTCTTCTGTTGTAAACTCGCTTACTTCTTTGATGGTTATACCACCGCCTGCGTTGTTTACAAGTACATCAAGTCTGCCGTATTTTTCCTTGACGATCTTCACCGCATTGTCCCAGTCAGCAGTTTTTGTAACGTCCATTGAAAAAGCCAGATCGCCACCGACTTCTTTTTTTGCTTCTTCAAGCTTGTCGATATTTCTTGCGGTCATTATAACGGTGTCGCCATTATCCTTAAATGCTTTTGCGGTTGCCTTTCCGTAACCGCTTGATGCTCCTGTAATTAAAACAATTCTTGACATAATTATTCCTCCTTACTATTTATTGGTATTTTTATTTGTTTATTAAAAATCTTGTAAATTCGCCATTGAAGAAGTTTTTCATTCCTGCTGCCAAGAGCTTGGGCGTGTTGTAAAAAGCATCCTTGCTGCCGCCTGCCATGTGAGGAGTGAGTGTAACATTCGGTAAAGTTACTAACGGATAGTCAACCGACGGAGGCTCCATATCAAATACATCAAGTGCCGCACCGGCAATCTTATTATCCCTTAACGCTTCGTAGAGTGCCTTCTCGTCCACCAATCCTGAACGTGAAGTATTTATAAGATATGCTGTAGGCTTCATAAGGGAAATTTCATGTGCACCTATCATATGTTCATTTTCTTTTGTAAGACGTGCATGAAGGGATATAAAGTCACTTTTACTCATAAGAGTATCCAAATCAACGGTTTTGATATCGTTTCCTTTATAATAAGGGTCATATACTAAAACATCAACATCAAATCCGCTTAACTTTTTAGCTACCAAGCGGCCTATTTCTCCGTAACCTACGAGACCTACTGTCTTGCCCGTAAAATCGGGAATAGAGTCACTGTTCGGATAATTTCTTATCCATTCCCCGGTTTTAATACCGTAATGTCCGCGAGCGATATTTCTTGCTTCGCATATCATAACACCCACAGCAAAATCACTTACTGCATGAGCGTTGCGTCCAACTGTATTAAACACCTTAATGCCTTTGCTGTCAGCGTATTCAACATTAACATTTTCATATCCTGCACGTAAAACACCAATGTACATGAGGTTTTTACAGCTATCGATAATTTTTTGTCCTATAGGGAAAAACTGTGTAATGATGATGTCTGCATCCTTGACCGCTTCAAAAATATTTTCGGGAATATCAATGTTTTCACGTCCACCCTGCTCTACAAGCAGATTTATATGCTGTAATTCGTCGAAATCTTTAAGCTGCCAATCTACAACAGAAATTGTTATATCTAATTCCTCAAGGCACTTCATGCCATTTTCTATGTATGCTCTCGGGATAAATAAATCTCCAATACCAACTAATTTCATTATGCTCTTCCTCCGCTTCCGAATACTCTGATCTTCTCACGAACTACCTCGTGCATGCGCTTGTACGCTTCTTCATAAACAAAAACAGGCCACATCGACATATTCTGAATGTTATTGAGTTTATCCTTAAGACCTGTATTAAGGGCGTTTAATACGTCCGAATAAACATTGATTTTGGTAATACCGTGCTTTATAGCTTCTTTCACCTGATCATCGGGTGTTCCGCTTCCACCGTGTAAAACTAAAGGTATTCCTGCAATTGCCTCTATCTCTTTCAATCTGTCAATACGAAGTGTTGGCGTACTGCGATAAACACCGTGCGATGTACCAATGGCAACAGCCAAAGCATCAACATCAGTAATTTCAACAAACTTTCTTACTTCTTCCGGAATTGTAAGTGTGTCCTCGGGGTTTTCTTCTTTTATTGCGTTGTTTCCGTTAAGGAGGGCATCCTCGCCTGTTCCTGCTATAGCATCGCCTACATGTCCAAGTTCAGCTTCAACACTTACACCTTTTGCGTGTGCCAAGTCTACCACTTCTTTTGTTTTTGCAGCATTTTCAGAAAAAGGAAGTACTGAACCATCAAACATAACGGAGGTAAAACCGGAATCTATGGCCTCCTTAATATCTTCCAGCTCGGTAGCATGGTCTAAATGCAAACAAACGGGAACGGTATATTCTTTAGCTGCCTCATGAATCATAGCAGAGATGAATTTTATTCCCTTGTTCTGCATATCAGGCTTTAAACACATAAAAAGTGCCGGCGAACGCTCCTCTTCACAAACGTCAATAACCGCCTTGATCATTTCATAGTTGCTAACGTCAAAGGCAGGAATAGCATATTTGTTTTTCTCTGCGTCTGCTCGCCTTTCGTTCATTGTAACTAACTTAATTTTTATCTCCTTTGTTTTTTTATCTCATTAACATACCGCCGGTAACATCAAGTGTTGTACCGGTCATATAATTGGCTTCGTCACTGCACAAGAAAACGACGGCAGAGGCAACCTCTGATGGATCAGCTATACGGCGTAGTGGAATTCTGTCAAGATAACTGTCTTCTCTTTCTGCCAATGCGTCTTTGTTCATGGGAGTTCGCATCATACCCGGGGCTACCGCATTTACGTTAATACCGTTGGCAGCGACCTCTCTTGCAAGTGATACCGTGAAAGTTACCAAGCCTCCTTTTGAAGCAGCATAATGTGCGTGTCCGGAAGTTGAACCGTGAAAGGCTGCCTGTGAAACCATATTTACGATTTTACCTTTTTTATTTTTTTCAAGGCATTGATTTACAAACAGTTTGCACAGCAAAAACGGCGCTATTAAATTAATGTCAACAGTTTTCTTAAAAGCTTCAACAGACATATCTTTAACATATGCCGTAGGCCAAATCCCCGCATTGTTTATAAGACAGTCTATCTCACCAACTTCTGCCCACATGTCGAGAATTTCTTTTTCACTGCTCAAATCCGCTGTTACATATCTGATTTTTTCGCCAAATTCTTTTACGTTGGATTTAAGCATATCCTCCTTAAATCCTAAATCGTGTAAAATCACAGTTGCACCCTCGTTTATAAATGCACGGGCAATTGCCTTTCCGCATCCATCGGCTGCACCTGTCACTAAAATGACCTTATCCTTTAAGCCATAATTCATCTCTGTTTTTCCTTTCTAGTTTTTTATATTATAATTTATTGTTTCTTTGAACAATTTGTATTTTTGAGCATAGGGACTGTTTTCTGCAGGGTAATAGCATTTTTTATAACGCACCGTTTTTTCGACAGCTTCTTCTGGCGTGCTATAAATCCCATCGGCTACCGTTCCAATAATTGCTCCTCCCAGACTTCCTGTTTGGGATTGATGAACAGTTTGGATTTTCAAGCCCGTAACGTCTGCAAACATTTGACACAGAACGTCCCCATTTGCGGCTCCACCCGTTAATACTGCAGTATCAAATACTATCCCCGCATCTTTCATTTTCTCGATTCTGCGCATATGCTCAAACACGATACCCTCATATACAGCACGAAGCATATCTTTATATGTATGATTAGCATTTAATCCAATAAATGATCCTGAATTATTCACATCGGATGCAGAATAAATATATGGAAGATATAAGAGTTTTTCGTCGAAATTCTGTTTTTGCACTATACGGTCAGCTGCTTTGTAATCCGTTTCCCTCAAGATGTTCTTTAAAAACCATTCTAGGTTCGTACAGCTTGTGGGTGCCGAGTCTATACACATATAACGATCGGGGAACAGGAAATTACAACATTGTGTAATATGTTTACTGGAAATACAATCTTTTAAAACCGCGCTGTTTATTCCCCAAGTACCGCCTATAATACAATATTTTTCAGGGGTGACTACACCTGAACCGAGCATACAGGCATTAACGTCGAACATTCCACCCAAGACTTTGGTTTTTGTTGTCAAGCCGCTTTCGGCTGCAAAGCTTTCACTGACTGTGCCAATAATATCCGTACTGTGTGTGATATCGGGCAGAAGATACATATTGTCATCCAAGCCGTAGCACTTCATCAAAGCTGCATCATACTGTGCGGTTTTATAATTTAGCAACCCACCCGCTGAAGCATCGGTATAATCCGTGGCAATCTTCCCGGTCAAAAAATATTTAATAACATCTTTGCAAAAAAGTATTTTTTTAATCTTTGCAAAAACTTCGGGTTTTTCATTTTTTAAAAAGGAAAGAATCGGTAAAGGTTGCCCGCTCCACGAGGTTTGATTGGTTATATGAAAAACCTCTTCCGTTGGCGGTGTATACGGAGCACTGTCAACAAACATACTTGAATAGCCATATTCAAGTACTCCGTCTTCACCGCAAAAATAAACTCCGTTTCCGTGTCCCGATGTTGATACGGTTTTTATATGCTGAGATGAAATCGTTGACTTCCGAAGTATATTATTTATTAATTTGACGACAATTTTTTTGAGCTGTACTGTGTTTACAAGGTAATTTTCCAGCGGAGTATCTGTTTGTTCTTCGGCAATCATAAGGCCGTCAGAAGTAAAGATGTTCGCCTTGACCTTGGTTAGACCGCAGTCTATTGATAAAAAATATTCCAAATTTAAAACCACCTTAAATCTTAGTAACTTGTATCAGACAACGGAATTAATATTTCCCATTCAAAGCCATCCTCCGACATATCAAAGGGATAGACCTCGACTGTAGGCATGCTTTTGTTTCTCTTTAAATTTGCCGATGGCAGCCATTCATATATGATTTTACTGTATGTTTCATTTACAATATCATCATCTACTGTATTCATCGTAAAGCATGCCCATTTGCTCTCGGGTATCTCTTGACCTTCATCACTCTTTTCCCCAATACAACAGTTCACATTATTGCCGTGATTTTGGTAAGAAACATAAAGCTTGTCTGTGCAAAGTTTTTTATCAGTTCCGCTTTCATAAAAGGAATTCCACACATCCTCACAACAGCAGCTGTCGCTTATGGGAGAAACCCCTGAAAAGCCTCGAATGAAAAAAGTATCTGTTTTTCTGATTTTTAAACTTATGCTTTCTCTTCCGGTAACATTTAATTCAAATTTCGGGCGAGTGAAAAGATTTATAGAAGTACTGTCATGAATGCAAGCACTCGGAGACACCCCATGCTGTTCACAAAAGGCTCTCGTAAACGCCGACTGATTTGAATATCCGTACTTTTCACTCATTTTCAGTATATCGGGTTTGTCGGAGGATATTATTTCAAGTGCAGCCAAAGACAATCTCCTCTTACGTATATACTCGGATATAGGACAACCAACCACAAAAGAAAAAATACGTCTGAACTCATAAACCGACAAATTCATTTTGGCAGCCATAGCATTGCAGTCTAATTCACTTAGAAGGTTAGATTCTATATGGTCTATTACTTCTTCGATTTTTTGAATTCCGTTATACATTTTTTACATCACTCCTTATTTTTTATTATAACATAAAAAAATAAAAATGTATTATCTTTTTTTGCACTATAATGTAAATGCTCGTTTATAAAACACAAACGAGCATTTACATTATTTAATTTTCTCTGCTTGCGCAAGCATATTTTCAATAAAAATCCCATATCCCTTTGTGGGATCGTTTATAAGCACATGTGTCACCGCGCCGATGAGTCTGCCATTCTGAATCAGCGGCGAGCCGCTCATCCCCTGAACAATGCCGCCGGTACGCTCAAGCAGTGTGGAATCCGTGACCGTAACGACAAAATTTTTGATCTGTCTTCCCGAACGGTCAATGTTTGATATCTTGACCTTATACTTCCCCACTCCGCCGCCGTCCGTGGTGCACCAAAGCTCGGCTTCACCCTCGTGTATCTCGTTTGATAAGGCTACCGGCAAAGCTTCATTTGCAATTCCACGCGGATATTCGGAGAAAATACCGTAAACGCCGCATTCGTTATTGCCAAGCAGTGTACCGATTTTGCCCGAGCTGAAATAGCCTTTAAGCTCGCCCGGCATACCTGCTTGTCCCTTGACCACGCCGCTTATTGCCACATTGACTACCGTTCCGCGACTAAGCGGTGTAAGCTCGCCGGTATCGGGGTCGCATATACCGTGACCAAGCCCCGCAAAGCTGCCTATTTCGGGATCAATATATGTTACCGTCCCAATGCCGGCAGTGCTGTCCCGGATCCATAAACCGGTCTTGTATTTTCCGTCCTCTTCCGATACAACGGGGGTGACAGATATAGTAAGCTCGCTCTCGCTTCGGTAAACTGTAAACTCGATGGGCTTGCCCTCGCTCGCACTCACAAGCTCGGATACCTCCGCCGCCTCGCTTACCCTTTTTCCGTCAACCGCACATATCACATCTCTTTCCATAAATCCTGCATCACGCGCCGGACTGACGCTCTCACCGCCGCAGACAACATCACCAACGCCAACGACAAGCACCCCCTGCGAATATAGCTTTACGCCAAAAGGCACGCCGCCCGGGATGAGCCTTGTATCGGCAACAACAGATACATCGACTGTTTTGATGGGAATGACATCTAACAGTCTGACAGCACATTTTTCGTGAAAAATAGGATCAGTGCGAGCTGTTACGGCTGCCGTCACCGTCTCATCACCGAAAATTGCACTCAGAGTCTCGCTTTCTGCCGCGCGCGTCACTATGCGGTCTGGGATCGCCGCGTCACATACCCCTACAAAAACCGCGGCGGCACATAAAAGCGACAGTACCGCCGAGGATATATTTTTAAATTTTTTCGCTCTCATTCTTCATGCTCCGAATACTAAAATTGTAAACGGCAAAAAAACGCCGCGAATCTAATTTGCGCACCCACGACGCATTTATGAGTAACAATATTTGTCCCGCGTGGGTGTTTATTCACCGTGCGAAGTAAAAAAGAAGTTTTTCTTTTAAGCAGATAAACATACAAAAGTTTACATATTATTAACACCAATTTTCGGGGGATACTTTATAATATAAAATAACTGCATTTGTGAATTTTTTCCGGAACAAATCGGATTTTTATGCGTCAAAGTGTGTACAAATACCCCCAAAAGGAGGGAGATCATGTCTAAAGAAAAGACGCCGGTATGCGGTCGCGCTATACCATCTATTCTTCTCAAAAAGCGCGTATTGATACCGCTTATAACAATTATCCTTATTGCCGCGATGTATCTTCTTTTTGTTTTCTCAAATATACCGTTTATAAAATATTGGCGAACGATTTACATAGAGACCGCCATGACAACCGCAGACCATCAGTGGCTTGCAACTGCGTTCATCCCAAAGTATATTATTGATGATGTTATGAGCCTTCGTGCGGACACATCCGATGTCATCGGCGGCGAGGATTACCTTGACGACGCAGACGGCAGTAAAAAAGACCGTCCGGATGACATTCTCGCTCAGCGCTCTTTGAAGGTCGGAGATGCGGATTATGCCGGCTATACGGTGCTTATAAACGATATTGAGCAAGGACTTGTTGTGTCACAGGTCACGGGGAATACCTTCCGCGGCCTTGTGATGCTTGTCGATGATCCGTCGCGCGTCTATCTCGGGACAACCCCATATAAGCATGTTGAAGGGCTTCGCATCAAAGCAATGATGGCTCATCACGGCGCAATTGCCGGTATAAACGCAAGCGGTTTTTCCGATCCTAACAATTCGGGACACGGTGGAGATATCATCGGGCTTTCATATTCCGAGGGCGAATATTGGGGCAGTGCCGTAAGCTATTACGGCGCGGTGCTTATGACCTCGGATGACAGACTTGTTGTTGGCAATGTCCGTGATTGGCAGAATTACGATATCCGCGCCGGAATACAGTTCGGTCCCGTCCTTATCGCCGACGGTGAGGCGCAGATCAAAGGCTCGGGCGGCTATGGCGTACAGCCTCGCACCGCTATCGGTCAGCGAGAGGACGGTGTTATCGTATTCATCGTAATCGATGGACGCCAGCCGACATGGAGCATCGGCTGTACCATGGGTGATCTTATTGAAATACTCGAAAAATACGAAGTCGTAAACGCCGCCTGCTGTGACGGCGGTTCAAGCAGTGTGCTTGCATACAACGGCGAGGTAATAAACAAAAACAGCTCTCTTAATCCAACCTACGGAAGACGTCTTCCGAACGCATGGCTTGTAGCTCCGAAGCAACCGGAGGTGAGCGAGAATGAATGAGCATGACGGAAAATTTATGCGCCGCGCCATTGAGCTTGCAAATGAGGCGGCATCACTCGGCGAGGTTCCCGTGGGAGCGGTCGTGGTAATGGACGGCGAGATAGTCGCCGAGGCATATAACCGACGTGAGACCGACAAAAACGCCACTGCTCACGCTGAACTGCTCGCTATTGATACGGCATGTAAAAAGCTCGGCGGCTGGCGACTTCACAAGTGCGACTTGTATGTAACGCTCGAACCTTGCCCGATGTGTGCCGGGGCTATTGTAAACTCGCGTATAAAGCGTGTGATTATCGGTGCTAAGGATGCGAAGGCTGGCGCACTCGGGAGTCTCATAAATCTTAATTTTTACCCCCTCAATCACAAGCCCGAGGTTGTATTCGGTGTGCTTGAAGCTGAAGCGATTGGATTATTGCAGGAGTTTTTCAGACGGCTTCGCAAAAGCAATTAAAACTCAAATTTTTATAAATTGCTCGGAAAAATCAACATTCCGAGCATGTTTTTTTGAGAAATTTTCTCCGTATTCGTACTTGTAGTATCGCCGAAACTATGGTATAATATATAATGAGTAATTATGTTTTTGCATAATATACGATAACTGATTTTGATTATGAGGACATTTTTTATGAAATATCTTGTTTTACTCTGCGACGGAATGGCAGACTATAAAATCGAATCAATAGGAAATAAAACACCCATGGCGGCAGCAAATAAGCCGATGATGGATGAGCTTGCGAAGAAATCACTCTGCGGAACGGTTTCTAATGTTCCCGAGGGAATGGTTCCCGAATCCGATACCGCTAACATCGCAGTGCTTTCATATGACCCGAAGATTTATTCAAAGGGACGGTCCCCTCTCGAAGCTGTATCAATGGGACTCACCATGCGTCCCGAGGATACCGCATATCGCTGCAATGTTGTAACGGTAAGCGAGGAAGAAGAAAACTATGACGACAAAATAATGCTTGATCATTCGGCGGACGAGATCACAACTGCCGAGGCAAGCGAGCTTATGCGCGCGATGGAGGAACATTTCGGCACCGACTTCCGTCATTTTTATACGGGCGTCAGCTACCGCCACTGCATGATATGGAACAATACTCCGAGCGAGTATAATTTCATGCGTCCGCACGACATACTCGGTCAGAAGATAACCGAGCATCTTCCGAGAGGTGAGGCAGGCAAGCCGTTTTATGAGCTTATGCGGGCAAGCTATGATATACTCAATCACCACCCAATCAACGAAGCTCGCCGTGCGCGCGGTCTGCGTCCTGCTAACTCAATTTGGCTCTGGAGTCCCGGCAAGAAGCCCGCGCTCCCGAACTTCTACGAGAAATGGGGACTTCGCGGAGCGGTTATATCCGCAGTTGACTTAATAAAGGGCATCGGTCTTTGCGCAGGTTTGCAGTCCATTGATGTTGAGGGCGCGACCGGTAATGTACACACTAACTTCTCCGGTAAAGCAGATGCGGCAATCGAAGCATTTGAAAACGAAAAGGATTTCGTTTATATCCATGTTGAAGCACCCGACGAGTGCGGTCACAGAGCCGAGCTTGAAAATAAGATACTTTCGATTGAAAGAATTGACGAGCTTATTCTGCGTCCCGTATATGAGTATCTCGTATCGACCGGTGAGGACTTTAAGATAATGGTACTCCCCGATCATCCGACTCCCCTTGTTTTGCGTACACACTCAATGGAGCCGGTGCCGTTTATGATATATTCTTCAAAGGAAGCGAAGGACGGCGTTGATACATTCACCGAGGACACCTGCGAGGCAAAGGACCTTTATCTTGAGCACGGCTATGACCTGCTCTCGTATATGATAGAAAAGTAATTTTTAAAAAAATACACGAAAGGAGACATTATCATGAATACTGCTCCGAATGAAACAGAACTCTCCCCCGAAAACGGCACAGAAAGTCCGCGTGGTTCAATGAGAATTGTGCGCGAGCTTTACGATTGGGTTGAGATATTTGTCATTACCATATCGGTGATACTGCTCATATTCACATTTTTGATACGTATTGCATACGTTGACGGTCCGTCGATGAACAACACTCTCGCAGACGGCGAAACGCTCGCGGTCAGCAACCTTTTCTATACTCCGAAGCGCGGCGATATCGTGGTATTTCAGTCTCCTGACAGCGGGATCTCCGGTGGAATTGTAAAGCGCGTTATCGCAACCGAGGGGCAAGAGGTAGATATCGACTTTGCTACATGGACAGTCACCGTTGACGGTGAGGAGCTTGATGAACCGTATGTAAATTATCTCGCAGGCGTTGCTATGCGCAGCTATGATGTGGAATTTCCCATAACTGTACCCGAAGGGCAGATTTTCGTGATGGGCGACAACCGCAATCACTCCAATGACAGCCGCGGAAGTCAGATAGGATGTGTTGATACGCGCTTTATCTTCGGGCGCGTGCTGTTCCGTATTACGCCGATTTCAAGATTCGGCGCTATTGATTGAATTTCTAACGCAGTTTGCGGCTTCGGGCATTGGTGCTACCACGCGGTGCGTTGCACCGCCTGCCGTATTTGCAAGGGCGCTTCCCTCGCGCTCCCGGGCAGGGGAAACCTGCGGATCGGCGCTTGAGAGCAGCTAGTTTCCCCTGCATACCGGCAGGCAAGGCGGAGCCTTGCAAAGAGCTTCGATTATCAAAGCAGTGAACGAACACTAAAACGCTAGCTAAACAGTAATTTAAATAAAAAGGAGGCACATCATGCCGTCCGATGTAATACAGTGGTTTCCCGGCCATATGGCGAAAACCAAGCGGCTTATTACCGAATGTCTGCCGCTTGTTGATATAGTTATCGAAATACTCGATGCGCGTATCCCTCAAAGCTCGAAAAATCCCGATCTTGAAAAGCTCTGCGCCAACAAACCGCGTCTTACCGTATTCAGCAAGTCAGGGCTTGCTGATCCCGAGGTGAGCAAGCAATGGCGTGATTACTACAAGTCGCAAGGCAAGGAAGCTATATTCTATGACTGCCACGGCGGTGAAAATCTGAACGCTATCGCTCCTGCGGTGAAGCGCATACTCGAAGAAAAGCTCGACCGTTACGAGTCAAAGGGCATGACCGGACGTCGCCTTAAGGCGATGATGGTCGGCATCCCAAATGTCGGCAAATCCTCGCTTATAAACAAGCTCGCAGGCTCGGGCAAGGCAAAGGTCGAGGATCGTCCCGGCGTTACACGTACAAAGCAGTGGATCCCGACTACTATAGGCATTGATCTTCTTGATATGCCCGGGGTTCTCTGGCCTAAATTCGAGGACAGAACAGTCGGTGAAAATCTCGCTATCACAGGCGCGATAAAGGATGATATCCTTGACACGGAAGAAATTGCAATACTCCTCGTCGGCAGACTAAGGCAGTGTGCACCGGACAAGCTTTCGGAACGCTACAAGCTCGGCGATATGGCGCAGTATGATGAGCTTGAAAATTGGGAACTGTTCGAGGTTATCGGCAAAAAACGCGGATTCCTTATTTCAGGCGGTGAGATCAACTACGAGCGCACAGCGGCAATGCTTCTTGACGAGTTCCGTGGCGCAAAAATCGGACGTATCACCCTTGAGTTGCCACCGCTTTGATAGGGCAAATCATATCCCGAAAGGATGAGTGGATTGGATTTTACCATTGAAAACGAATATCTTTCAAAAGGATACAAAATAATCTGCGGCACCGACGAAGCCGGCCGCGGTCCGCTTTGCGGAAATGTTGTAGCGGGAGCCTGCATCCTGCCAAACGGCATTGAGCTTCCATATCTTAACGATTCCAAAAAACTCACAGAAAAACGCCGTGAAAAGCTGTATGAGCTTATCACGGCTTGTGCAATTTCCTGGGCAGTTGCAGAGGCGACTCCAGCCGAGATTGATGAATACAATATCCTTAACGCCTCACAGCTTGCAATGCGCCGTGCTGTGGCAAAGCTCTCCCCTGCCCCCGATCTTACGCTCGTTGACGGAAATGTGGCGAGGGATTTCACAATGGATACGGTCACAATCGTCGGCGGTGATGCAAAATCTCCGTCTGTCGCGGCGGCATCAATACTTGCCAAGGTAACACGTGACCGTCAGCTTTACACGCTAGATTCCGAATATCCCACGCTTATGCTTGCAAAGCACAAGGGATATCCGACCAAGGCACATTATGAGGCACTCAAAGCGTACATATCGGAGCACGGCGAAATACCGCCGATCTACCGCCGCAGCTTCCTCAAGAATCTCGACACAAAATGAACTATAAAAATGCTGTAGGGGCGCGCGGAGAGGAGCTTGCATCCGAGTATTTGGTTTCATGCGGTTACACTGTAAGAGCGCGGAATCTGCATGTGTCGCATGACGAGTTCGACATAATTGCCGAGGACGATAAATATATTGTTTTTGTGGAAGTTAAGACACGTGCGCAGACAAAAAGCAACATCCGTTACGGCAGACCGGCGATTGCTGTTGATTATCTAAAAAAGCAAAAGCTTATTCGCGCGGCTGAGGAATATCTTCGCCGCGAAAAGCCCGGCAAAGCGCCGCGTATTGATGTTATCGAGGTCTATCTTCCGCCTATTACCGAGCAGACGCCAATCGACATCGCAAGGCTGATACCTATCAGGATAAATCATATCAGGAACGCGGTGCACAAGTGATCTGCTCTGACGAAAGGAACCAATATGCAAGCTATTCCTTTATTCGACCTCCACTGCGATACACTGTATGAGTCCCACAAGCAAGATGTAAGCCTTATAAAAAACGACCTTCATCTTGATTTCACGCGATTGTGCAGATATACCCCATTTTGCCAGATACTTGCAATGTGGAGTGACCGTAAAATCGACGAGGATACCGCGTACAGCCGTTTTTTCTCCGCGCGTGACAAGCTCAAGCACGAGCTTGCTCTTGCAAATGAGCATAGGCTCCCAATACATTTGTGCAGAACCGCTGATGAGCTGGTGCAAGCGGAGTCGGACGGAGCCAACGCTGTATTTCTGGCTGTTGAGGGCGGTAAATTAATCGGAGACAATCTCTCCCGCCTTGATGAATTGTACCGCGCGGATGTGCGATTTCTCACCCTTGTGTGGAATGATCACTGCAAAATCGGAGGTGTCAATGGCACTGATGAGGGACTTACCGATTTTGGCGTATCCGTCGTCAAACGCTGCTTTTCGCTTGGTATAATCCCCGATCTGTCGCACGCATCCGACAAAATGTGCGACGAGGTTATTGCACTCTGCGAGGAATCAAACCGCGTGTGCATCGCAACTCACTCAAATTCACGCACTATCTGCGAACACAGCCGAAATCTTACCGATGAGCGCTTCTGCCGAATCTCAAAGCTTGGCGGTATCGTTGGTATCAGTCTCGCGCCTATGCATCTTACGCACAGCGAAGTGTGTACTGTTGATGACATAATCTGCCATATCGAACACTATATGTCACTCGGCGGTGAGAATACTGTATGCCTCGGGTGTGACCTTGATGGGGTTGAAGCCTTGCCGAATGGTATCCGCGGTGTATCAGACCTATATAAAATCGCCGATGCTCTCGGACGAATTAACTATACGGATGAATTAATTAAAAAGATATTTTATGCAAACGCCCGAAATTTCATTTCCCTATGGCTAAAATGATTTTTTTGTGGTACAATATATAATGTATAAGTATTGATAAAAACGCCGCAAGGCGGAATTATAAATTTTACGGAGGTTCCGATGAATTATATTACAACAAGAGGCGGCAAGGACTGCGTTTCTGCCGCAGGAGCCATCAAGCAGGGACTTGCCTCGGACGGCGGTCTTTTTATGCCCGAAGTTATCCCGACACTTGACGCAAAAGCGATTGCAAAGCTCTGCGATATGACTTACCCGGAGCGTGCGGCTTACATACTTTCTCTTTTCCTCACCGACTACACCTACGAGGAGCTGCTCGCAGACTGCACTGTTGCATATGCCCCCGACCGTTTTGTCGGCGGTGCCGCTCCGCTACACAAGCTGAACGATGACACCTTTGTGCTTGAGCTTTGGCACGGTCCGACGTCCGCGTTCAAGGATATGGCACTTCAGAT
>JAZRAB010000073.1:0-3081 GCA_045634345.1 Candidatus Flemingiibacterium sp.
GTGCCGTTATCAAGCGTTCCGACTACCTGATACTGTTCTACGTCGAGCTCCTTGTAGCAATCTCTCTGACCGATGCTTGCGAAATACGAGCTTTCCGTCATAACAAGCCGCCCGGCGTTTTCCTTCGCAGTTTTGAACTTCGAAGCAATAGCGGCAATAGCCTTGTCGGGCGTTGCACTGCCTGTCACGAGTAAGCGTGTAAGCTCCTGCTGAATAGTGTCAACAAGCTTGTTTCTGTCGCCCCATATAAAACAACCTTTATGTAAAGTCTTATATCAGATTCCATACTATGGCAAGCCGAGCCTAGGAGGTGTCGGAGTGCGTGTCGAGTTCGCATGCTAACTCGTTGCAGTATCGCTTTGCGAGCTGCTTGAGTGACAGTGCCTCCTGACTTATAGAGAATACCAAGCAAATTATATTTTATTTTTCTCAATATAAAATAACTTTTTTTGAAAAAACTATTGATTTTTCAAAAAAAATATGTTATACTATGGTGTATGATATAAAACCGCATGGCAAAATCCATGCAAATATTTTATGTGAGGTGTTTATCATGAAGGAAGGAATCCATCCCGAATACAAGGAAGTTACAATTAAGTGCGCTTGCGGCGAAACCGTTGTAACCCGTTCTACCAAAGGCGATATGAGAGTTGAAATTTGCTCAAAGTGCCACCCGTTCTTCACCGGCAAGCAGAAGCTCGTTGATGCAGGCGGTCGTGTAGATAAGTTCAAGAAGCGTCTTGAACAGGCGAAATAATTATTTCGTTCTTTTGGGGTATGAAGCGTCTTTGTTTGACGGCTTCATATCCCTTTTTCGTTTGTAAAACGAAAAACAGTGCTGAAAATTATTGTTTATCAGGGCGTTTGATGCTTCGATTATCGCAACTCTCACGCGGCGCACTGCGCCGCAAGGAGCACCGATGCTCGCAGAGCAACTCCCCTATAAACTCAAATTTACACGGAGGTGTATATGGAAGATTTTGAAAGAGCCGTGCTTGTCGCGGTGAATACAGATAAAATGAAGGACGGCGAATGCGAAACTTCGCTCGCCGAGCTTGAGAGATTGCTTGATACGGCAGGCGGAAGCGTTTTTGCAAAAATGATACAGTCGCTTGACTCTCCTAACAACCGTACTTGCATCGGAAGCGGTAAGCTTATTGAATTATCCGACCTCTGCAAGGCGAATGATATCAAGCTCGTCATTTTCGACCTCGAGCTGTCCCCTATGCAAATACGCAATATCGAGGACGGTATCGACTGTGATGTGCGCGTACTTGACCGTTCAATGCTTATTCTGGATATCTTCGCGCTTCACGCAACCTCACGCGAGGGCAAGCTGCAGGTCGAGCTTGCACAGCTTAAATACACCGCCCCGCGGCTCACCGGAAAAGGTGCCGAGCTTTCCCGTCTTGGCGGTGGTATAGGCACACGCGGTCCCGGTGAATCCAAGCTTGAAACTGACCGCCGTCACCTGAGGCGCCGTGAAGAACAGCTAAACGCCGAGCTTGATGATCTCGAGCGCGGTCGGCTCACCAAACGCAAAGCGCGTGAGCGTTCGGGTATCACCAAGGTATCGATAGTCGGATACACTAACGCCGGCAAATCAACACTTCTTAACAAGCTCACAGATGCAGGAATCCTTGCGGAAGATAAACTGTTCGCAACTCTTGATACCACCACACGAAAATTTACACTTCCCTGCGGTGTCGACATACTGCTTACGGACACAGTTGGATTCATCCGCAATCTGCCGCATCACCTTATAAAAGCATTCAAATCGACACTTGACGAAGCAGTATGGGCAGACATTATCCTCATAATCATCGACGCTTCCGATCCTGAAGCTATGAACCAGCTTGCCGTTACCGAAAAGCTTCTCGCAGAGCTTATGGAGCGGTCAGGATATGCCAAGGGCAAGCCCAC
The DNA here is from genome assembly GCA_045634345.1 of Candidatus Flemingiibacterium sp. Classification (GTDB taxonomy): domain Bacteria; phylum Bacillota; class Clostridia; order Oscillospirales; family CAG-272; genus Flemingiibacterium. Next base: position 1,924 of record JAZRAB010000073.1, read on the forward strand.
GCTTTACGTCTACAATAAATGCGACCGCGCCGAGCTCGGCTTCAGACATCTCGCAATTGATCCTGACAAAAACGCCGTTGCGGTATCAGCGCTTACCGGTGAGGGGCTTGATGAGCTTATAGGCAAGCTTGAAGTGATGGTGCAAAACGGCAAAACCGATGAAACCTTCGTAATCCCAAACTCGGATGCAGGTATAGTCAACCGCCTATATGCAGCAGCAGAAATAATCGGTATCGACTACGGAAGTGAGGCGGTCACAGTCCGCGCCACGGTCGATGCAAAAACGCGCGGTCAGTATGACTGTTACAGAGTAAAAAAAGACGGTGAAGCAGATGGCGAAGAAGACGAAGAATATTGATACACCGTTAGTTGAAGCTCCGCGCACATATACGACACTTGAGCGCGAAGCATCTGCGGAATTTACCGAAAAGAAATCGGTATTCATCGGGTATGCTTGTCCTGTGAAAACGGAGGATGAAGCCACAGCGTTCATCGCCAAAATACGCAAAAAGCATGCAGATGCACGTCACAACTGCTATGCGTACCAGCTTAACGGGGGCGGTATTGCGCGTTACTCGGATGACGGCGAGCCGCAAGGTACCGCAGGCGTTCCGATACTCGATGTTATAAAAAAGAGCGGTGCGGACGATTGCTGTGTGGTCGTCACACGCTATTTCGGCGGTATACTTCTCGGTGCAGGCGGACTAGTCCGCGCTTACGCGAACGGTGCAAAGATCGCACTTGAGGCGGCACATATTGTGACATACGAAAGCTACACCGAGTTCCGCATTGCCTGCGACTACTCGGCGTACCAAAAGATAAGCTATGAATTTCCGAAACACGGCATCATCGTCGATGCAAGCGATTTCGGCGGCAGTGTAACACTTCGCCTTGCAATCAAGGCAACAAAATACGCTGAATTTTCGGACAAGCTCGCGGAAATGTTCGCAGGAAGTATCGTTCCCGAGGTGCTCGGTGAGCGGTTTGATTTCAGATAACAAAAACCCCTCTCGTTTCAGAAACGAGAGGGGTTTGCTTAATTATTTAATTATTTAATTAACCGAGTCTTGCTTTAAGAGCGCCGAGCTCGTCGTAAAGCTCCTTCGGAACACGATCACCGATCTGCTTGTAGAACTCTTCAATGCCTGCAAGCTCCTC
>JAZRAB010000074.1:0-2231 GCA_045634345.1 Candidatus Flemingiibacterium sp.
ATGTCGGTGACGTGGGTATTCGCATAGGACTTGAAACCATGGGTAAAATAAACCAGCTTGGGACGCTTGACGAGGTGCTGACACTTTGCGCTATCGACAAACGTCTTTATCCCGTGGTGGATTTCGGTCATCTTAATTGCCGCGGACGTTCCCTCAGCGGCGTATTCGATACAGTCGATGAAACACCGACCGGCGGAGTTTTTGTCAGCGTTGATGATTACCGCGCCGTATTTGACAAGGTAGGTGAGCGGCTTGGTGACGAATATGCGAAGACGATGCACTGTCACTTCTCCAAAATCGAGTACACAAAGCAGGGTGAAAAGCGCCATGTACGCTTTATGGACGAGGGATTTGAGCCGCCGTTTGAACCGTTGATGGAAGCAATAATCAAAGAAAATGTATCGCCGCGTATAATCAGCGAATCTGCAGGCACGCAGACCGAGGATGCCGCAGCGATGAAGAAATATTATCTTGAAAGGATGTCTGAACAATGAAAATTCTTATAATAAACGGTCCGAATCTCAACTTGACAGGTGAGCGTGAGGTGGGACACTATGGCGCGGATACGCTTGATACGATCAACTCAAAAATCGAAAAAGCTGCAGCAGAGTTGGGTGCTTCAGTTGAATTTTTTCAATCGAACCATGAGGGGGCAATAATAGACCGTCTTCATGCAGCGCGTGCCGCGGTAGGGGGCGGAATTGATGCTGTTCTGCTTAACGCAGGGGCGTATACACATTATTCCTATGCCATCCGTGACGCCATTTCGGCGATAAAGCTGCCGGTTGTTGAGGTACATATGTCAAATATCCACGCACGCGAGAGCTTCCGCCATGAATCCGTGATTACACCTGTTTGTGCAGGGCAGATCTGCGGATTTGGCTGGTACAGCTACATTTTAGGACTTCACGCAGCAATAAATGCGGTAAATACAAGGAATTGAGCACAAAATATATTTTTCTTGATATCGACGGAACGCTTGTCGATTTTAATTGCACTATGCCAAAGTCGTGCGAGACGGCACTTCTTGCGGCCCAGAAAAACGGGCATAAGCTAATTCTTTCAACAGGGCGATTTATGGGACAGATATACCCATGGCTGTTCGAAAAACTCCCGTTTGACGGTATAATTTCCTCGTCCGGCGCTGCCGTTTATTACGGCGGTAAACGAATATATTCAAAATTTTTCAGCCGCGACGACCTTGTTTATCTTAGCGACTGCTTTGCGCGTGCAGGCGCATATTCCTGTCGTCAGCTCGGCACACATCTCGTTTCTACAGAATGCGATCTTGAGGGCATATACGACATTTTCAGACGTGCGGATATTGCCGCCGAATCGGTTGCATCACTGATGGGCGATGTGGAAATCGCGGATATGAATTCGCTTGATAATGTTGAAAAAGTCATATATTATGATTCAAAATTCGAGCTTGACCGCATGAGAGGACTTCTTGGTCCTGCATACAATATTGATCCGTTCAGCTTCAAGGATATGCCGCTTACCTGCGGTGAGGTCAATCTTGCTGAGGTAAACAAGGCTCACGGCATGGCAGATCTTATGAAAATTATCGGGGCGGATATATGCGACACAATTGCTATAGGTGATGCCGGCAATGACATTACTATGATCCGCACGGCGGGTGTAGGTGTTGCGATGGGCAATGCGACAGATGAGATAAAAGCCGTCGCTGATCTGATCACAGATTCCATCGACCGCGACGGAATCTACAATGCGTTTGTAAATTTGGGGATTATATAGGGCGTAGAAAATAAAAAAACGTCCGCAAGGCTGCGGACGATTAAAAACGGTGGTGATATTTTGAAAATAATCGCGCGAATACATACCGATTTTCCTGATAAATTCGGCATACCGCGTCAGAGCGGACTGCTTTCCATGCTTGAGTCGAAGATCGTTTTTGAGCCTGAATATCGAGTTGCCGAAGCGCTTCGCGGAATCGAACAGTGGTCTCATTTGTGGCTCATATGGCAGTTCTCCGAATCGGTGCGCGAGGATTGGTCGCCGACTGTACGTCCGCCGAGACTCGGCGGAAACAAGCGTGTCGGAGTTTTTGCAACGAGATCACCGTTTCGCCCGAACCCAATCGGTCTTTCATGCGTAAAGCTTGTCCGGGCTGAAGATAATCCCAAAGAGGGAAAAGTTCTTATTGTCAGCGGTGCCGATATGATGGACGGAACCCCGATATATGATATAAAGCCGTATCTTCCGTATGC
>JAZRAB010000075.1:0-4888 GCA_045634345.1 Candidatus Flemingiibacterium sp.
CCTCCTTGGCTAGCGCGTATCCTTTTGTTTAGCAGTTATCAACATACACAAGCCGGCTCAGCCGAGCCAAGGAGGGGAGTGCAGAGGGGAACCTGCGGATCGGCGTTTGAGAGCAGCCGGTTCCCCTCTGCATTTCGGCTGGCGGCACATTGCGCCGCTTGGGAGTTGCAAAAATCGAAGCATAAAACTCCCCAATAAACCATAATTTATACAAAAATTCAGAGCTGTCTGCATAAATTTGCAGACAGCTCCACTCTTTTTTATCTTATAAAATTAGTTCGCGCCTTTGCTTCGCGCTCGGGGTACGCTACTCCTGCATCCTTGCCGGCGGCAATCGACTTTATAAGCCATGCCATGTTGTCTCCAAGCGCGCGCATGACCTGCATTCCTTCAAGGTCTTGCCTTACTTCATCGGGCGTGTTTCCGTGCACCGAATTCCAATACTGCGAGGTTACAAGCGGCATGTTGTTTATCTGAAAGAACTTGTTTAGCGACTCAAACGCCGCAGAGGCACCGCCGCGTCTGCAGGATACAACCGCCGCGCCCGGTTTTCCCTGAAGCTTTCCGCCGCCGCTGTAAAACATTCGTCCCAGAAAGCTCGTCACCTGCCCCGATGCACCGGCGTAATGTACCGGTGAGCCGACTATCATGCCGTCACATTCCTCCATTTTATTCTGTGCCGCCTCAACTGCGTCACCGCTGTATACACAGTGTCCCGTGTCGAGCTTCGAGCATCCGCGGCATCCGGTACAGCTGCGTATCGGCTCCGTGCCAAGCCACATTATTTCAGTCTCAACGCCGTTTTTATTAAGCTGGGCGGCAACCTCGGAAAGCGCAGTGTAAGTGCACCCAAACTCGTGTGGACTACCGTTTATAAGAAGTACCTTCATGAAAATTTCTCCTTTTGATTCATACCCTTATTTTTATTTTACTCCCCCACCTGAAATTTGTCAACAGAACATCAAAAAAAGCTTGTAAATATTTAGAAAACTTTCTTAAATGGCGTCTAAAATACTTGACATATTTCTTAAAATATTTTATAATATTTATGTAAATTATATTTTATTTTCACCCCAATGAAAGGATCCTCATTCAGGTATTAGGTAATTTTGAATGTATTATATTGGTGTTGACCTTGGCGGAACTAATATAGCCGCCGGTGTAGTCGATTCAAACTATAAAATTATAGCAAAGGGCAGCGCTCCGACAAATGCAAAACGCCCTGCCGACGATATAATAAAGGACATGGCAGACCTCTGCAAAAAGCTTACTGCAGATGCAGGACTTACTCTTGATGATATCGAATACGTCGGTATCGCGTCCCCCGGTGCTATCGATCACGCAAAAGGTATTGTGCTTCGTGCAGAGAACCTCTCGTTTGAGTTCTTCCCTATCGCTGACACATTAAAGAAGTATCTCCCTGTAAAGCGTGTACTCGTTGAAAACGACGCCAACGCTGCCGCAAAAGGTGAAGCAGTCGCAGGCGCTGCACGTGGAGTTGCAAACGTTATAATGATAACTCTCGGCACGGGTGTCGGTGGCGGTATCATAATCGACCATAAGGTCTATTCCGGCTTTAATTATACGGGCGCCGAGCTCGGCCATACTGTTATAGAATACAACGGAAAACCGTGTACCTGCGGTCGGCGCGGATGTTGGGAAGCATACAGCTCCGCTACGGCACTTATTAACATGACAAAAGAAAAGCTTGATGAATGTAAGCAAAATGGAATCCCAACCCTCATGACGGACATCGTTGCCAAAGACGGCAAGGTAAGCGGAAAGACCGCATTCGCCGCTATGAAAAAGGGCGACGCTCCCGCAAAAGATGTCGTTGATACGTACATATCTTACCTCGCTTGCGGTATCACAAACATGATAAATGTATTCCAGCCCGAGGTATTCGTTATCGGCGGAGGTATATGCAATGAGGGAGATAATCTTATAAAGCCGCTTGAAAAGTTAGTATTAGACAGCACTTTCACCGGTAAGAGAGCGGCGCTGACCGCACTCAAAATAGCCGAGCTTGGCAATGACGCCGGTATTATCGGCGGCGCGGTGCTCGGGCTCTGAAACGCTAATATCGGACGGGCAAAGACCGTTATGCACAGTCTTGGCTCGTCCGAAGTCTTATATAAGGTCGGTACGTATGAAAACAAGAAAGCTGAATCCGATATATTATATATTATTTGCGCTATGGCTTATAGGTGTTGCCCTTGCGACAGTTTTCGACCTCGATATTTCGCGTACAATCGCCGATCCTGATTCAAGGTTCGGTCGGTTTCTTGAAGTGGCAGGCGAGCCGCCGGCAATACTATTTACCTCGTTCAACTTTGCGCTTATTTCATCGTATCTTTTCCGTTTTTCAAAGCTCCGTAGGAAAGATATCGCGCTCGCGGCCCTCACTGCTGTCGGCTGCGTCGGAACAACTGTGTATACTTGCTTTCGGACCCTTAAATATGTAGCAGACCATCCGCAGCACGTGCTTAATATCGTATATACGGCAGTAGTTTCACTGATCATTATAGTTTTATTTGCACTTGCCGCACTGCTGATGAGCGAGAAATCGCTGAAAAAATATTTCGACACAGCCTGCCGCTGTGCCATAGTCGGCATTGCGACATTCGCCGTTATCTGGCTTTTTAAGCTCACATGGGGACGTGTACGCCCCCGTCAGCTCGGCGGAGATCTCTCGCTGTTCACTCCATGGTATCTGCCGCAGGGATTTACCGGTTACTTCTCGTTCCCATCCGGGCACACGGCGAATGCAACGGTGATTTTCTCGACGGTATACTATCTTGAATTTTTGCCCGAAAGATTCAAAAAATTCAAGCCGCTTATAGTCGTACTGCTTGCCGCATGGATCGCCGCCGTTGCGCTTTCGAGAGTGTTCGTTGGTGCTCATTATCTGTCGGACGTGCTGTTCGGTGCGGCAATAACGCTTGCCATAGTCTATTTTATGAGAAGGAAAGACAAAAATGTACATTGATCCAACCGTATACACATCACGCCCCGAAAATGAGCGTCTTCCAAAGGAAATGCGCTGTTATGACCTGCTCGAAAAGCTCGGCGTTAAATATAACCGCGTTGACCACGATGCGGCGAATACTATGGAAGACTGCGCCGCAGCAAAAGCGCTTCTCGGTGTTAAGATATGCAAAAACCTGCTTCTCTGCAATCAGCAGAAAACGAAATTCTATCTTCTTCTGATGGCAGGCGAAAAGCAGTTTGTCACCAAGGATTTTTCCAAGAAGATCGGCTCGTCGCGCCTCTCTTTTGCACCGCCGGAATTTATGGAAAAATTCCTTGATATAACCCCCGGCTCGCTCTCCGTCCTCGGACTTATGAACGACACCGAGCACGAGGTCACACTGTATATTGACCGCGATGTGGTCGCCGAGGAATACTTCGGCTGTCACCCCTGCATCAACACCTCTACCGTGTCAATGAAAACAAGCGATCTTATTGACACTGTCATTCCGGCAACAGGTCACGACATCAATTTCGTCGAGCTTGACTGAAACTAAGCAGGCTAAAATCCAAGTCAGCCGAGGCTGGTAGGGGATGTTGGGGGATGAATGCATCGGCGTTTGAGACCAATACCTTCCCCCAACCGGGAGCACGAGGGCAGAGCCCTCGCTATCCGACGATTCAATATAAGATGCATAAAAATCTCGTTTCCTGAAAGGAAAATAAAATGGTTACAATCACCGCCGTAGAACGCGCTTCCCTTGCCGAGAAGCACGGCATACGTCCGGGCGACATCCTGATATCGATAAACGGTCACGACATCCGTGATGTTCTTGATTACAGATTCCGCCTATACGAAACTAAAATCACGCTGAAGATCCACCGCGAGGCGGAGCTTTTTGACGTGACGATAAAGAAAAGTGAATACGGCGATATCGGACTCGGATTCGAGACCTATCTCATGGACAAAAAGCAGACCTGCCGCAACAAATGCGTGTTCTGCTTTATTGACCAGCTCCCGTGCGGCATGCGCGAGTCGCTTTACTTCAAGGACGACGATTCACGTCTTTCCTTTTTGATGGGCAACTATATTACGCTGACCAACCTCACCGATGAGGATGTCGAGCGTATCATCGAGATGAAAACCTCGCCCATCAACATATCCGTACACACAACCGATCCCGAGCTTCGTGTGAAAATGATGAAAAACAAGCGTGCCGGCGAGGTGCTTGACTACATGCGCCGCTTCGCTGAGGCGGGAATTTCGCTTAACTGTCAGATCGTACTCTGCAAAGGCATAAACGATGGCGAAAATCTTATGCGCTCGATGCGTGATCTTACGGGGCTTACGCCGAGCCTGCTCGGTGTTTCAATCGTACCGGCAGGCATCACCGATCACCGCGAGGGGCTTCATCCTCTCGAGCCGTTCACCCCCGAGGAAAGTGCCGCCGTTATCGACATGGTCGATGAATTTGCCGCACAGTGCATGGAAAAGTACGGCTCACGGCTCTTTTTTTGCTCGGATGAGATGTATCTGTCATGCGGACGCGAGATACCCGATGAGGATTACTATGAGGGGTATCCCCAACTCGAAAACGGCGTCGGTATGATACGCTCGCTCAAGTGCGAGTTTGATGATGAGGTTGAATTTTTATCCGACTACGACCTCGAAAAGCCTCGTAATCTATCAATCGCCACCGGCTTTGCGGCGTATGATTTCATAAAATCACTCGCAGATGAGCTTATGCGCCGTGTTCCGACACTTGATATCACAGTCCACCGCATCCGAAACGACTTTTTCGGTAAGAATATCACCGTGGCAGGACTTGTTACCGGAGCCGATCTTCTTGCACAGCTTGAAGGTAAAACGCTCGGCGAAAGGCTTATTATCCCATCCGTCATGCTTCGAAGTCGGATC
>JAZRAB010000076.1:0-4931 GCA_045634345.1 Candidatus Flemingiibacterium sp.
TCAAACGCCGCTCCGCCCTCCCCTCCACCCTACCCGGCTCGGCTACTCGGCTGTCCGAAAATGCAGATAAGAGCTATTAAAAAAAGAAAAAACGCCGTTCTGTCCTGACGGACAAACGGCGTATTTTATATTGATTTTATCTGTAGAATCTCATCGAAGCGACGACCTTGCCGAGCACGATAAGCTCGTCAACATATATCGGCTTCATTGAGGAATTTTCCGGCTGCAGACGGAAGCGGTTGCCCTCTCGGTAGAAGGTCTTGACCGTTGCCTCGTCTTCGACGAGCGCGACGATTATATCCCCGTCGTTTGCGGTGTTGCATTTTTCAACAACGATGAGGTCGCCGTCCATAATGCCGATCTCAATCATGCTCTCGCCCTGCACTTTGAGCGCGAACATGTCGTTTGCCGACAGACGTGACGACGGACGCGGAAAGTCTATGTAACCGTCGTAGTTTTCCACAGCGAGTATCGGCATGCCTGCCGCCACCTTGCCGAGGATTGGCACACGAACCGTTGACGCACTTGTCGAGGATGGGCTGTCAACTCTGAGCGTGCGGCTCTTGCCGGCATCCTTCTGGATAACGCCCTTCTCCTCGAGACGTGCAAGGTATGTGTGTACGGTTGATGTACTCTTCATGTTAAGAGCATTGCAGATATCGCGCACGCTGGGTGCATAACCCTCGTTGCGAATAGTGGTCTTGATATATTCAAAAATTTCGCGCTCGCGCTCGGTAAGATTGTTTGCCATAATTAACCTCCAAACAGATCGTTTGTTCTCACAGAATAATTATACCATACTTTTTCAAAAAAAGCAAACGGTTGTTCTGATTTTCTTTTTTAATTTTTTGTTTATAAATAATTAACAAAATGAAAACACACCGGTAATATTGATTTTTCACTGACATGTTATACTGAATCCTGTAATCATTTATCGAAAGGTGAAGTGGAATGAAAACAAAAAAGTGCGCGGCAAGGTTGACGCTTATCACGCTTATAGCCGCGCTTGCAATACCTATTATAAATACCGTTGGCGTGTGGTCGCTTTATAAAATTTTGGACAGCGATATTGCATATCCGCTTTGGAGCAGTTCCCTGACCTATTATATATACTCCGCGCTCAACATGCTATGTACATATGCAGTTGCGTTTTGCGTTGCATACAGCATGGCGGCACATATTCGCAGACTGCCGACCGTGCTGACAGCCGTCGCCTCGGCTGTGCTCGTGTACGCGGCAACTATTGCGGTCGACGTTGCCTTTTACGGAACGGGCACTGTCAATGCGTCATACATACGCTACAACACGGTGCTTTGTCTCTATGAGCTTCTGCGGCTCGGCGCGGTAATGCTTGCAGCGGTATTACTGTCGCACAGGGCGCGCGGCAAGAACGAAATACAGCGCAGTGTTTGCACCGTTAGCACGCTTGTCGTTTTCGCCTTTGTGCTTGTTTCGAGCGCGGCGGACACTCTCTCAATACTGCATCAGGCGGCGCAGATATACTCCGAATGGGGGCCGCAGAACATATCCGAATGGATGACGCTTATAATGCCGTACATTACAGCGGTCATTTATGCCCTTATCGGCTATTTGCTCAGCCGAGCACTCCTTCTTGTAATAGAAGCAAGGCCGTCGGCTTACCCGCTAGTCGCCGATAAATCCGAAGATGAGGTGAACGTACAATGAAAACAACAATTCGACGCGCCGTTCCGACCGACGCGGATCAAATACTTTTGCTTCTTGAGCAGGTAGAAGCTATACATCAGCAGGGACGTCCCGACCTTTTTCGTGAGCATGGGACAAAATACACTGTCCCCGAGCTTTGCGAGATAATGGCAGATAAGGACCGCCCGATATTTGTCGCACTCATGGGCGAGAAAATAGTCGGGTACATATTCGGCATCATCACCGAGACCAAGGGGAGCACGATGCTCTTTGACATGAAGACGCTGCATCTTGATGACGTATGTATAGACGAGTCCTGCCGCAGCATGGGCATCGGCGGCGAGCTGATGAAGCACGTCACTGTATGGGCAAAGTCGGTCGGGTGCGATCGCATGGACCTCGATGTATGGGAATTCAACTCCGAGGCGCGCCGTTTTTACGAGAAATACGGCTTTTCTACCCAGAAGCGGCGTATGGAAAGATGGATTTGACGTTTGTGTAGGAGAACGAGTCGCTTTTCGTAGCACATCGAAGATGTGCTAAAGCTCACCGCAAAAGCTTTACTATACGCATACGCTCATAGAGTGTTTGGCTAAAGCTTCGAGGGGGACGCTCTCGGTAGTCGGGGCCCGCCTCGCTCCGGCTCCCCCGCCTGCGCTCGGTGTCCCAACAACCGCGAACGCTTGCCGTTTATTTAACCATATTAATACTGTTTACGCCATAAAGTAGCTCCATGCCCTATACTAAAAGCAAAAGCCGAGATAGCCGAGCCGAGCAGGGGGGGCAGGCGGCGCACCGCGCCGCATGGGAGCACCAACACTCGTAGCAGTAAACCTAATTACAAGTATAGAAAAAATTTTCAAAAACCCCTTGACAAATACGCGAAAGCGTGATATAATACCAAGGTACAACAAAGAAGAACTCTCCGTTCTCACCGCCTCAAAATGCTGACAGCGGTTAATAAATCCGATAAAATGACACTATCCGTGTCTTATATCGTGCGGAGAGACCTCTTCGCACGATTTTCATTTTATGTTTTGGAGGTGTCCGCAATTAGCACAAAGGAACTGCAGATCAATGAAGAAATAAGGGCAAAGGAAGTCCGCATCATCGGCGATGACGGCGAGCAGATCGGCGTTGTCGCAACATCCAAGGCACTTGAGATGGCGTATGACAGGGACCTCGACCTCGTTCTCATGGCACCGAATGCCGAGCCGCCGGTCTGCCGTATCATGGATTACGGTAAGTACCGTTTCGAGCGCGACAAACGGGAAAAAGAAGCAAAAAAGAAACAGACAACCGTCGAGGTTAAGGAAATTCAGCTTTCCTGCCGCATCGACACACACGACTTCGAGACCAAGGTAAAGCACGCACACCGTTTCCTCGGTGACGGCAACAAGGTAAGAGTCGTTGTAAAATTCAGAGGACGCGAGATGAGTCACCTCGATCTCGGACGCGAAATGCTTGAGAAATTCGAGCAGGCATGCTCCGGCATCGGCTCGGTTGACAAACGCCCGGCACTTGAAGGTCGCTTCATGAGCATGATAATAAATCCCGTAAAGCAGCCTGCAAAGTAATTGTTGTTTTGCCGTGAATTTAAGCTATCGGCACCAAAAACACGCGCTAGTCCGGCGCATAATTAACGGACGTAAATACACAAAAGGAGTAAACGAAAATGGCAAAAATAAAGACTCACAAGGCAACAGCCAAGAGATTCTCTCTCACAAAGAGCGGAAAGGTAAAGCTCAATCACACCAATCGCCGTCATAAGCTCGGCATCAAGACCGCAAAGAGAAAGAGACAGCTTCGTAAGAACGGCTATCTCAGCACCTCAATGGCACCCACCATTGCATCTCTCATTAACAAATAATCACACTTAAAGCAGAATTTTTGGAGGATAATATAAAATGGCAAGAGTAAAAGGCGCGATGATGACTCGCAAGAGAAGAAATAAGATGCTTAAGCTCGCAAAGGGCTATTGGGGCGCAAAGTCCAAGCATTTCAAGATGGCTAAAGAGCAGGTAATGAAGAGCGGCAACTACGCTTTCGCCGGCAGAAAGATGAAGAAGAGAGACTTCCGTTCTCTCTGGATCACCAGAATCTCCGCACAGGCAAAGGTTTGCGGCATGAATTACTCCACCCTTATGCACGGTCTCAAGCTCGCCGGCATCGACCTCAACCGTAAGATGCTCGCTGAGATCGCAGTTTCCGACAAGGATGCGTTTGCTGCAATTGCAGAGCAGGCTAAAGCAGCTCTCGCAAAATAAACAAAAGATTAAAACCGGCTCGTCCGGTTTTTCTTTTTAACACGTGATATAAAGGAGAGGCAAATGGCTTCTTTTTCACCCGATATCATAACAAGCAGATCAAATCCCCTTATTGTTCGCATGGCAAAGCTGTCGGATAAGAAGTACCGCGATGTAGAGGGACTTTTCCGCATTGACGGCGTAAAGCTTTTTTCGGAAGCCGTAATGAGCGGACTCGATATCGAGTATGTCTTCATCGCAGATTCAAAGCGCGATAAACTGACTCGCGAGCTTGGCACTGAGCTCGAAAACACCGGCGGCACCGCCATATTTGTCTCGGACGAGGTGCTTGCAAAGCTTACCGATGAGTCTGCACCGCAGGGAATAGTTGCCGCTGTGCGTAAATTTGGCACTGCATGTACGACACCCCCTCAAGACGGCGGATTTCGTTCAGTCTATCTCTCGTCAATACGCGATCCCGGCAACCTCGGCACAATGATACGTACCGCTTACGCATTCGGCGTGGAGCGCCTGTTCATCAGCTCCGACTGCGCGGATATCTATTCACCCAAAACGGTGCGTGCATCAATGGGAACTGTGTTCCGTCAGTCAATATCCGTCGTGGATGAGGCAAGCTTTGCCGATTACATTAAGTCGGCAGGGTGCGAGCTTTATGCGGCGGCGCTTCGCCGTGACGCGAAACAGCTCGGTACATTTACGCTTCCCGAGCGAGTCTGCTTTGCCATCGGTAACGAGGGGCACGGTCTTTCCGACGAATTTATCGACAGCTGCAGCGGCACCGTATTTATCCCGATGACAGAGGGCTGCGAATCACTTAACGCAGCTATGGCAGCAACCGTTATCATGTGGGAAATGCAGCGAGGTGCCCTTCCCCAATAACAACAAATCAGGCATAGAGCGAAGCGATTCCGCCGCCGCGAGGTTGGGGGAGTACACCGCTCCGAGCGTTGACGCTCACACGCGGTGCGGGGCACCGTCTGCCCGGATGCGAGTGGTCTG
>JAZRAB010000077.1:0-2436 GCA_045634345.1 Candidatus Flemingiibacterium sp.
TTGACCGATAAGCTCTTTCAGATTCTTGTCAAGATACTGTGTGTCCCCCTCGGATATGTCCTTGGCAATGCGGTTTAAAACCTTAGCCTGCTCACCGGCGGCACGTCTAACCCCTGCGGCATCGTACATAACAATGAACGCAAGTATAAACGCAAGCGCAAATTCAGCGGAATTGGTCCCGCACATACGCGCCACAGCAACCACCATCGCACATACCGTTGATGAATGGGAGCTTGGCATACCGCCCGATGCCATGAGCACTGCAAAATTAAAGGAGTGTGTTTTTACAATGTATCTTACGCATTTGATTACCTGCGCCGCGAACCAGCCGACAACCGAGCACACAAGCACATAATTTGTTACAAGTCCAACTAAATATTCCATGTAAATTACCATGTCTTTGCAAAGCAAAGACTTCCTTGCCTGTCGATATTTTTGTCGGTTTCGTATACGAAATTGGAGGCGAAGCCGACAAAGACAAAAATTCGTTGCGTGAAAAAGTTATTTTTCACGCTAGCTCCCTTATTTCTCTCTTACCAAAAGATATTTTGCAAGCTCGCACAGTACCTCTGAGCCGGCAAATTCACAAAGCGCCGAAACAGCGTCATCAGTAAGTTGTGCGGCATACTCACGCGCCTCATCAACACTCATAAACGAAAGGAATGTGATCTTGCCACTTTCCTTGTCGCTGCCGATCGGCTTGCCGAGAAGCGACTCGTCACCAACGGCATCAAGGATGTCATCGACGACTTGAAATGCTCTGCCAACCCCAAGCGCATACCGTTCCGCCGCATCACAAAGCGATGGGGATGCACCGCCTGCATAGCACCCGAGAAGCGCCGCACAGCGAATAAGCTCGCCCGTTTTGAGCGACTGAAGCCGCTCAAGCGTTTCCATATCGAATTTTTCGCTCTCTCCTATAAGGTCGAGCACTTGACCGCCTATCATACCGCCAATTCCTGCACATTCCGACAAGAGTGCGACTGCACGGCAGTTAGTCTCGGCATCCGCGAGCTGATTTGCCGCCGCAACACCGAATGAGCGCGTAAGAAGCGCGTCACCGGCAAGAAGCGCATTAGCCTCGCCGAATTTTATATGGCTCGTCGGCTTGCCGCGGCGCAGGTCATCATTGTCCATGCATGGCAGATCGTCGTGTATAAGCGAATATGTGTGTATCATCTCAAGCGCGCACGCATACGGAAGCGCGGCTTCAAACGCACGCTGTCCGTCCTCGCCGCTCTCGCTCGCCGCGAGCAGTGCAAACTGAAGCACAAGGAAAGGACGAAGTCTCTTTCCCCCACCGAGCAGACTGTAGCGCATGGCGTCATATATAATCCCGAATTTTTCATCGTCTCCTGCGGCATAGTCGGACAGCTCCGATTCCACTGCCGCCGCCCCAATCTCTAAAAGCTTTTCGATATCTGTACTCATTTTTATGACCATTGCTTTTGCGTCAGCAAAAGCTTCCTTTCTCCCCTTCTTGGGGCGCGGTTTGCGAAGCAAAACTTTAGTCGAAGACTAAAGTAGGGCCACAAAAGGGAGTTTGAAAATTTATTTTCAAACTTTCTCTTCCTGCATAGGAGCAAAGTCGCGCTCCTCAATATTTCCGTCCTCGCCGCGAACAAGTATCTTAACCTTCTGTTCCGCCGCGTCAAGCTTACCCGAGCAAAGCTTCACCAGCTTTACTCCCTCTTCAAACAATGCAAGGGACTCATCGAGCGGAGCCGCTCCGCCGTCAAGAGCACGCACGATCTCCTCAAGTCTCGCAAGTGCCTCTTCAAATGCAAGTTCTTTGTTCTGTTCCATTTATATCACCTCATTGGTTGACAATTTGACCGATTATTTTGTCTCGGGAATGATATCCACCGCTTCACCGACGACACTGCCGTCAGTTGTGCGGAATGTGAATCTGTCCCCTTTTGCAATATTCTTAACACTCTTTATTAGCTTGCCCGAATCATTGAACACCGCCGAATATCCGCGCGATATGACCGACATCGGATTAAGCGCTTCGAGCGATGCTGTAACCGATGCAAACTTTCCGCGTTTGGCTGTAAGCGAAAGCTTCATCTCCTGCTCCATGCGGTTCGTGAGCGCAAGAAGCGCCATTCGCTTATCGTCAATAAAATTTTGGGGCGAGGTCAGCGCACGGCTCTTTGCAAGTGACTGCAGTGCATTACGCCCCACGCCAATACGCTTCGTCAGTGCGAGCTCCATGTGACTAACAATGTTGTTCACCTTTCGGATAAGCTCACCCGTATCAGGCACAGCAAGCTCTGCCGCCGCAGACGGAGTAGGCGCACGCATATCCGCCGCGAAATCACATATAGTGAAGTCGGTCTCATGTCCGACCGCGCTTATAACGGGGATTGGGCAATTCGCAACAGCGCGCGCGAGTGCTTCATCGTTGAACGCCCAAAGGTCCTCAATCGAACC
>JAZRAB010000078.1:0-6690 GCA_045634345.1 Candidatus Flemingiibacterium sp.
GGTTCCCCTCTGCATATCGACAGGCGGCGCGGAGCGCCGCTTGGGAGCGCCGATAATCGAAGAATTACCCCCCCCGATGAACAATAATTTACAACGCAAACGCGGCACGGCTGAGGCGCACCTCATTTGCGCATTTACCCCTCTCGTGAAACTCCGTAATATTTTTTACAGTAGTCGCCGCGATTGCATCAAGCGCGTCCTCGGTAAGAAACGCCTGATGCGAGGTTATAAGCACATTCGGCATGAATATAAGCCGCGCCAAGACCTCATCCTCGACAATATGTCCCGAACGGTCCTCGAAGAAAATATCCGATTCCTCCTCGTATACATCAAGGCATGCGCCGCCGATATGACGCGATTTGATACCCTCAAGCAGCGCCTCCGCATCAATTAGCGCGCCACGTGAGGTGTTGACTATATACGCGCCCTTCTTCATCATAGAGATACGGTCAGAGTCGATTATATGATAGGTGTCATCGGTGAGTGGACAGTGGAGAGATACTATATCCGCCTCACGCAGTAGATGTTCAAGTGTGGTGTATTCAAAATCCACTCCTTCGGTGGGATATTTGTCATAAGCAAGCACGTGCATGCCAAATCCACGGCATATGTCAATAAACACCCGTCCTATACGTCCCGTACCGATTACCCCCACGGTTCTGCCGTGCAGATCAAAGCCCGTCAGACCGCTTAGACTGAAATTAAAATCGCGTGTACGGATGTATGCCTTGTGAGTGCGGCGAACAAGCGTCAGTATCATCGCCATAGCGTGCTCGGCGACTGCGTAAGGCGAATACGCAGGCACGCGGAATACCGTCAGTTTACCGTCCGCATGGCGCAGATCGACATTGTTGAATCCGGCACAGCGAAGCGCAATCGAGCGTATACCAAGCGAATACATCTCATCTATCACCGCGGCGTCGGCTGTGTCGTTGACGAATATGCACACTCCGTCACATCCGCGAGCTAAATTGACAGTGTCAATGTCGAGCTTTGCCTCATAGTATTTGAATTTCACCCCCGCCGCATCGCCGTATGCGTCAAATGACGGCTTATCATAAGGCTTTGTGTCAAAAAAAGCGTATTTCACAATTACTCCTCCGCATAATTTATTTTAAATACAGTATTCCCGAAAAAGCGGAAAAGAATGTACAGATACGCGCGGTTTTTTGTTTTCCATTTCGCTTGACGTTTATAGGGATATATGGTAGAATTATATCAGTAAATATAAGGAGCATATCTATGAAACTTTCTGTTACTACACTGACACTCAACCCCGCTTACGATGTACACGTAAGCATAGATAATTTCAAACTGTTCCGCGAAAATACCGCCGAATCGGTGAGCCGCAGCATCGGTGGGAAAGGAATCAACATATCGCGCGCACTGCATGAAAATGGTATCGACTGCAACTCGGTCATCATTCTCGGGCGCGACAATTCTGCCGAATTTATCAGCGGTATGGAAGAAGAAACACTCAAATACACTCTAATCGAATGTGCAGGCAGAATCCGTGAGAACATTACGATCCATCCCTCGGTCGGGAAAGAAACTCGCCTTTCCTTCAAGGGCTTTCACTGTGATGCGTCCATCCTCACGGAAATCGAAAAGCTACTTCCGTCAAACGGCATAATCACATTCACCGGAAGTCTGCCCCACGGAATAAGCGCGGCAGACGCGGAAGCGTTTTTGGTGAGGCTCAAGAATAACGGCGCCAAGCTCGTTATCGACTCCAAATCCGTGACGCTCGATATGCTTCGACGTATAAAGCCGTGGCTTATAAAGCCTAATTTAGAGGAGATAGAGGCTTATTTTGGCACAGAAATGAGCGAGAGCGAGCTATATCACAAGGCGCTTGAGCTTCACCGTGACGGCATAGAAAACGTAATGATCTCCCTTGGCAGTGACGGCGCTCTGCTTGCCTCACAAGGCGTGGTATGCCGTGCATATGTGCCGAGGATCGATGTTCTTTCTACAATCGGTGCCGGAGACAGCTCGATAGCCGGTTTTATCGCTTCTTCCGGTTCACCCATTGAGCGACTGCGAAATGCGGTATCCTACGGTTCTGCGGCATGTCTGCGCGAGGGGACGAACCCTCCGCTTCCCGATGACATTGTAAGCATAAGTCAAAATGTGCGTATAGAAAAGATCATTTTTTGATTATCGGACAATATATAAGAAAACTTGACCGATATTAATAAAACCAAGGAACAGACTGTTAAATTTCCCATTCTTATTGACTTTTCTCAGCATGTTGTATATAATTAAAGTTACTAGTTCCCAACTTTTTCCCTTATATTTAAAGAAAGAATAAAATATTATAAGATCGCAAGAAAGGAAAGCACTAAAATGAAAACCACCACTATCAAAGGAGTGACCGTCTCGGCGCTCTCACTTGGTACGGTGCAGTTAGGGATTGACTACGGTATCAATAACAAAGGCGGCAAGCCTTCTCTTGAAACCGCGTTCAATATTCTTGACTGCGCAATGGAAAGCGGTATCAATACGCTTGACACCGCCGCCGGATACGGTGATTCCGAGTCGGTTATCGGCAAGTGGCTCACCACAAAGAATCCCTCCGAACATCCGTTTATCGTAACAAAGATGTACGAGCTTGATCACTCCTCACTTGATGCGCTCCGAGCAAGCGTCCGAGCGAAGGTTGAGCAGTCCAAGAAACGTCTCGGTCTGTCACAGATTCCCCTTTTAATGCTCCATCGCTTCAGTGATTATCTCGACGACAAAGAGAATATGATCACCGTATTCAATGAGCTTAAAGCATCCGGCGATATTCTCTATTCAGGCGCATCCGTATATTCAAACCATGACTACAACGATGTAGCCGAATCCGGACTCGACGCGGTACAAATTCCGCTCAATCTGTTCGACTGCACTCAGGTTATAAACGGCGGGATCGAAAAGATCCGCAAATCGGGCATGATGATTTTCGTGCGCAGTGTATATCTGCAGGGACTCGTATTCCGCGATCCCGACAAGCTTGAGCCGCATATGAGCTTCTGCCGTGACACACTAATAAAATTCCGTGCGCTCTGCACAAAGTATAATCTCACTCCCGCAGCTCTCGCTATTTCATATGTTGCAAGCATAAAAGGATTTACCAGTCTCGTGCTCGGATGTGAAGCCGTCGATCAGGTTAAATCAAACGCCGAGCTTATGGAGTCAATCACTCAGCTCACCGACGAGCAAATGAATGAAATCCATGAAGCCTTCAAGGACAGTCCGAGAACACTTCTTGATCCCAGCCTTTGGCCAAAGAAATAATTTTAAAGAAAGAAAAAATTCGAGAAAGATTTTAGGAGGATATAATTATGAATTTTCCGCTTAATGATAAACCGATCCGCATCGGTATTCTCGGCATGACCGAGGGTAACGCTCACCCCTTTTCCTGGAGTGCCATGATCAACGGCTACGACAAGGACGAAATGTACAAGTGGACACACGAACTTTACCCCACCATTCCGCAGTATCTCAACAAGCAGCCTGCTGACACTATCGGCATCCCGGGCGTAAAGGTAACACACGTATGCTTCACCGGTTACGAGGATCGCGCAATGGCTGAAAACTGTGCGCGTGCCGCAAAGATACCGAATGTTGTCACCGACCCCACCGAAATGATCGGTCAGGTCGACGCTGTCATCTGCGCTACCGATATCGGTGCCGAGCATGTTGAGCGCTGCCGTCCCTTTATCGAAGCAGGTCTGCCGATATTTATTGACAAGCCCCTGACCGATAATGAGGAGGATCTCCGCACTATCGTAAAGTGGTATGACGAGGGCGCACACATTCAGTCATCTTCTTCGCTGCGTTACATTAAGTCCGCCGAACCATTCTATAAGAATCACTATGAGCTCGGAAAGATCCGCTATATCGTAAGCCCCATGGCAAAATACTGGGAGACCTACGGCATGCACGCTATCGAATATATGTATCCGCTTCTCGGCGCAGGCTTTGAGTGGGTACAGAATCTCGGCGACCACGATCATGCAATGGTACACGTTCACCACAAGAACGGCTGCGACGTAAGCATCCCTATGGGTTACGGCTTCGCATCCAACGGCATGACAGTTATGGCAGAGTTCGGCTCGCGCGTAATTACCGACAGCGACTCCTACTATGCATTCAAGAAGCAGCTCGACGTATTCGCACACTATCTGCGCACAGGCGAAGACGATCATCCTTTCTCCGATACAATCGAGATGGCAAAGATCCTCATCGCCGGTCTCAGAAGCCGCGAAGAGGGCGGTCGCCGCGTATATCTCGATGAAATCAAAGAGAGATAAGGCAAGGTGCGCAGCATGAATAACATACTCGACCGTTTTTCCCTTATGGGCAAAAAGGCGCTTATCGTCTGCCCCGAGAACCCCTACAGCCGTGAGATTGCGCAGGGACTTGCAAATGCAGGCGCAGAGATTTGGGTCGCAGGCAATGCCGAGGCTGATCTTGGAGTTGAGGTTGCAGGCAAATTTACATACACGCACGGTTGTGCCGAATCCGCGGCAAACCTCGCAGACGAGGTTCGCGCGAAGATGGGCATACTCGATATAGTTATTGAAAACGGACTCTACACCCCCGTTAAGGGCTGGAAGCAGACCTATGCCGAGATCTACGATCAGCTTTCAAAAACCGAGCTTGGTCTGATGCTGACCGTTCAGAGCCTCGGACATATCCTCGCCGAGCAGGGGCACGGAAGTGTCATCCTCGTTGCGGACTACGGCGCGCTCGTCGGATACGATCCCGCCAACTACCAGAACTGCCCTGCCGAGAAGGACACAGACTTCTCGCTTGTCAAGGGCTTCATCTCCGGCGGCGTTGTCAACTATGCAAGACAAGCCTCCAACTACCTCGCCGAAAACGGCTGTCGCTGCAACGCGATAGCATTTGCTCCCATCGAAGGAAGCTGTTCCGACGAGTTTAAGACTGCATTCACTCGCCACAATCAGGCAAAGCGTCTTGCAAATGCGGACGATATTGCCGCAGCAGTGATATTTTTGGCATCCGACGCATCCGAGTTCATCACCGGCATCACCATGCCCGTAGATGGCGGATATACCGCGAAATGAGGTGAGCGAGATGAATACATTCGATCTTTTAAGCATGAAGGGCAAAAATGTCCTTATCACCGGCGGCCGTGCAATGTACGGTCTCGGCGCGACTCTCGCTCTTGCAGACGCAGGCGCGAACATTTACCTTGCAAGCCACACCATTGAGTCAGCGCAACCCTTTATTGAGGAGCTTCGTGAGACCAAGGGCGTCCAGGCAAAGGCCATCGCTTTCGATCTTGACGACGTCGCAAGCGTTGAAAATCTTGTAAAATCAGTTATTGATGACGCAGGGCGCATCGACTCGTTTATCCATTGCAGCCGTATCATTCCGCAGGGCGGAGACGGTATCGGCTGGGACGAAGATCCGATAAAGCTTGAGCAGAACGTCCGTGTCAACTCCGCAAGCTCGCTCTATCTTCTTCAGCTTGTCGGCGAACAAATGATAAAGCAAAAGAGCGGTTCAATCGTCGTCTTCGGTTCAATGATGGGTCTTATCGGTATCGAAAAGCACAACTATGACGGCAACCCCCAGATGGTTCCCGGCGCATACGGTCACGCATACTCTGTTGACAAATCGGGGCTTTCCGCTTGGGTACGTCACGCCGCAAGCTACTACGGGCAGTACGGTGTCCGCATAAACGCAGTCTGCCCCGGCGGTCTGCAGTCTGACCGTACAAATCCCCTCTTTGCAGAGAAGTATTCGCTTCACACCCAGCTCGGTCGCCTTGCAAACGGTGACGATATCAAGGGACCGATTCTGCTTCTCGCCTCCGATGCCTCGGCTTACCTTACCGGTTTAAGTATACCCGTTGACGGTGGATACACTTGTATTTAAGTAATCAATTTTTTGAAAGGAATTATACATAAAATGGTTCAGAAAAACAGTCCTATGATCGAGAAGCTTCGCCGCGACGAGCTTGTCGTATCAGCAAAGCTCAACATTACACATCCCTTTGTTGCGGAAATCGCTGCTTACGCCGGCTTTGACGCAATCTGGCTTGATATGGAGCATGTTCCCTCCGACTACAACGATGTAATGCATGCATTCTACGCTGCAAAAGCACGCGGTGCTGAGACCATCGTCCGCACCACACGCGGCGCATACTCCAATCTCACCCGTCCGCTCGAAATGGATGCAACGGCAATCATGGTTCCACATGTAATGGGCGTTGAGGATGCAAAGCAGGTTGCATACTACACAAAATTCGCTCCCATCGGTCGTCGTCCGATCGACGGCGGTAACGGTGACGGCATGTACTGCATGATGGGTACCGCCGATTACATTAAGTATTCCAACGAGCAGAAGCTCACCATCATCCAGATTGAGGATATCGAAGCTTACGAGCAAATCGAGGAGATCGCACAGGTTCCCGGCATTGATATGCTGTTCTTCGGTCCTGCTGACTTCTCCCACTCTATCGGTCTTGTTACCGATATGGGCAATCCGAAGATCATGGAAGCAAAGCGCCGCGTGGCAGAGATCGCTCGCAAGTACGGCAAGCTCGCAGGTACTGTCGGCGGCACCGGCAACATGCGCGACCTTTACGACATGGGCTACCGTCTCATCAACCTCACAGCAGATGTAGTTGCTATTGGCAACGGCTTCCGTAATATTATGAAAGAGGTT
>JAZRAB010000079.1:0-8770 GCA_045634345.1 Candidatus Flemingiibacterium sp.
CGCGTATTGCACGCGCCTGTTCGTTTGTTCTTCCGTCAAATCTCATATCTTAATCCTCAAATAAAGCATTTACAAAATCGCTTGCGACAAATTCCTGCATATCATCCATCTGCTCGCCAACGCCGATAAATTTAACCGGTATATCAAGCTCCTCTTTTATTGAAAAGACTATACCGCCCTTTGCCGTGCCGTCAAGCTTGGTTAAAATGAGTCCGGTAATATTCGCCGCATTTTTAAATTCCTTCGCCTGATTAACGGCGTTCTGTCCCGTCGTCGCGTCAAGCACCAAAAGAGTTTCGCGCGATGCACCGGGAAGCTCGCGTTCGATAACGCGATTGATCTTCGCAAGCTCGTCCATCAGATTCTTCTTGTTGTGAAGTCTGCCCGCCGTGTCAACGATAAGCACGTCCGCACCGCGTTTTTTCGCCGCGCTGACCGCATCAAACACAACTGCGGCAGGGTCCGAGCCTTCGGTATGCTTGATAAGCTCCACTCCAACGCGCTCCGCCCACACTGCAAGCTGATCAATAGCAGCGGCACGGAAGGTGTCCGCAGCGGCAAGAACGACATTTTTCCCATTCTGCTTGAGTCTGTTTGCAATCTTGGCAATGGACGTGGTCTTGCCGACGCCGTTCACGCCGATGACAAGTATTACGCTCGGAGTTGTGTCAAGCAAAAGTCCCTCGCCGTCGCCGATCATCTCAACGAGTATTCCCTGAAG
Source organism: Candidatus Flemingiibacterium sp. (assembly GCA_045634345.1). Taxonomy (GTDB): domain Bacteria; phylum Bacillota; class Clostridia; order Oscillospirales; family CAG-272; genus Flemingiibacterium. The sequence goes on from JAZRAB010000079.1 coordinate 722, forward strand.
CGCCTCGCGGCAAGCCTCAGGCTCTGTGATGCGCTCGTCTTTGATACGCTCGCGCAGACGCTCGATTATAGCCTCACTTGAAGCGACTCCGACATCCGCCATTATAAGAAGCTCTTCAAGCTCCTCAAGCATATCCTCGTCAACCCTCACGAAGCTTTTAAAGAGGTTGTCTACCTGCTTAAAAAGCGAATTTTTGGTTTTTGAAAGTCCTTCTTTCAGTCGGTCAAAAAATCCCATCGGTTATATCCTTTCAGTGGTTGTCCGGTTATTTCCCCTCACCGAGCTTCTCCTGCGCCTGATTGATGTCAAGCGGCAGAATGGTCGATATACCGCGCTCCTGCATGGTGACGCCGTAAATACGGTCTGCCACTTCCATTGTACCGCGTCGGTGGGTAATAACAATGAACTGTGTACGGTTTGAATAGCGGTGCAGATAATCGGCAAAGCGGAATACGTTCGCATCATCGAGCGCTGCCTCGATCTCGTCAAAGATACAGAACGGAGTCGGATTGACGCGCAGTATTGCGAAGATTATGGCAATAGCGACAAACGACTGCTCGCCGCCCGACAGAAGTGTCAGGCTCTTGATTATCTTTCCGGGGGGCGCGACACGTATCTCAATACCGCTTGTAAGTACATTTTCGGGGTCGGTCAGCGAAAGCTCCGCCGTACCGCCGCCGAACAACTCGGCGAATACTATCTTGAAGTTGCGGTCGATCTCATTAAACGCCGTGACAAACGTCTCGCGCATCTCACATTCGAGCTTGACGATAATTTCAAGCAGATTGTCCTTCGATTTTTCGAGGTCTGCGATCTGCTCGGACATGAAATCGTATCTTGTCTTGACGTCCGCGTACTCGTCTATTGCATTGAGGTTTACGCTTCCGAGAGCACGAAGCTTCGCGCGGTACTCGGTAAGCTCGGCAAGCACAGCACTGCGAGTTTCCTCGGTGACCGGCGGATACTGACATTCAACCGCGCCCGTGTAGGTCAGCTCGTACTCGTCCCAAAGACGCTCGGTATGCTTGTCACGCTCGGCAACGAGGTTATTATACTTATTCTCCGCAAGTGTATGATCGCGGAAGCAAAGCTCACGCTTGCTTGTCTTTTCGCGTATCTGCGAGCGGAGCTGATTTAATTTCTGCTCATATTCGAGATTCTTTGCCGAGGTCGCAGTACGCTCATTCTCAAGCGTTTCAACCGTTTTATCAAGCTCTGCAAGCTCCGTGCGCATATCTTCAAGAGACCTCGCCGCGTTCTTGTTCTGATCGGCAAGCGCGTTTGCAAGCAGGTCATTCTGATCGGTCTCTGCGGCATTTTCCGAAAGACGTGTGCGAGCCTCTTCAAGCTCGTGCTCGGCAAGCTCTACGTCCTTAAGCGCCTCTGTGCGGCGAACGAGCAGTTCACTGTGTGCACGCTCGCAGTCGTCTATTTCTTCTTCGAGTTCGCCGAGACGGGATGCGCCCGAAAGGCGTTCCGCCGTAAGCTTCTCTGCTGACGCGGCAGTCTCATCGACCGCTGCCTTCAGCTTCGATATACCGTCGGCTCGCTCTGCCGCATCGGTCTTTATCGCATCAAGGTCACGTTCGAGCGATTCACGCATGTTGCGCTCGCCTCCGAGCTGGCTCTTGATGACCTCAAGCTGTGTATTCTCCGCTCCGATAAGCGAATTAAGCATCGCCGTCTGCGCGGAGATCGAGGATGCCTCTTTGGTCTTTGCGGCAATCGCATTGTCGCACTTCGTCTGCTCGGACTTTATCTCATCGAGCTTCTTTGCAAGCTCCTCGGAGTCGCGTTTCAGCTTTTCGGTCTCGGTACGTCTTGTGAGCATACCCGAATCGCGCTTCGCCGAACCGCCCGTGAACGAGCCGCCCGCGTTGATTATCTGTCCGTCGAGCGTGACCACGCGCACCTTGTATCCGGTCGCCTTCGCCATCACGGCACCGTTGTCGATATTATCGAAAATCAGCGTAGCGCCGAGAAGATTGCGGATAACTCCGCCGAACTTGTCGTCAAACTCGATCACCTTGTCGGCAGTACCGAGATAGCCCTCGTACCGCTCGCACTCGGAATCGGGGACCTGACTGTAGCGCGGCTTCATCGAGCTTATCGGATAGAAGGTCGCACGTCCGGCGTTCTTGTCTTTCAGATGACGGATAGCCGCCTTCGCGGTGTTTTCGTCATCGACTATGATATTCTGAATATTTGCCCCAAGCGCTGTTTCGATAGCAAGTGTATAGCGCGCACTCACGTTTATAAGACGCGATACGGGACCGTATATCCGTCCGCCCTTTGCATCCACGTCCGAAACGCGCGATGTACCTGCTATATGTCCGGCATCGTACTCGCTCATGACAAAGCGCACACTCTGGGTATATCCCTCGAAAAGCTCCTCCATACGGCGTATAGCGTCGATACGGTGCTTCTTCGCTGTATACTCGAGGTAGACCTCGTTTGATTTATCGATAAGCTCCTGCTTATCGCGCTTCAGCTTTTCGATATCGGAATTTACCGTGCCAAGCTGACTTGAAAGCTCATCGCTCTTTTTCTTGTAGTCGGCAATGACCTTCTCGGCTTTGTCTGCACGCGCGGTAAGCATCGCAGTACTGCTCTCGTATTTGTCAATCTCCTCTTTGAGGGATTCTGCCTTGTCGCTGTCACTCTTTTCGGTGGTATCAAGCACCGAAAGACGAATCTTCAAATCAACCAAGCGCTCCTCGGCAACCTTGATTTCTTCGAGCTGTTTATCGAGCAGTATACGAAGCTCGTCACGCGATGTACGTGCGGCATCGCTCTTTGCTTCAAGCGCGGAAAGCTCTCCCGAAAGTGCCTCTGCATTGACATTTGCCGCGTTGAGCGCTTCCTGCTTGCCGCGGCAAAGCGATTCAAGCTGTTCCCTTTTCTCGGCAAAACGCAGTTTTGCTTCGGCAGCTCGTGCGATCTGCTCCTCACGGTGGATAATATCGTTTTCCGTCAGCTTTATTTTGCTGTCAAGCTCGTGTGCACTCTGACGCGAGGCGTCAACCTGCCCTTGGAGCTGCTCATATTTATATTTTGATTCCTGCGAAGCTTCAAAAATCCGCTCATTCTGATTTTCGAGCGATTCAAGCGCCTCACTCACGATATCAAGCTCATTCTTGGCAAGCTTTAATTTGTCGTCCGCGGTCTTAAGATCACTCGCCAGCTTGTCCATATCGTATACCCAAAGCGAAACGTCATCGCGCTTCTTGACCTCGAAATATTCAAGGTACTTTTTCGCCTTTTCCGATTCACGCTCAAGCGGTCCGACACGTCCCTCAAGCTCGGACATGATGTCGCGCAGTCTCGTCAAGTTGTCATCAACGCTCGAAAGCTTGCGCTCCGCTTCTTCCTTCTTGTAGCGGTATTTCGAGATGCCCGCCGCTTCCTCGAATATGGCACGGCGTTCCTCACTCTTTCGTGAGATTATCTCCGCAATACGTCCCTGACCGATGATGGAATACCCCTCTCGTCCAACGCCCGTATTCATGAAAAGCTCGTGTATATCACGAAGTCTCACAGGCTTGCGGTTGATGAAATATTCACTCTCGCCCTTGCGGTAGTAACGGCGTGTTACCGATACCTCGTCATAGGCAATATCCATCTGTCTGTCCGAATTGTCGAACGTGACCGTAACCTCGGCAAAATTCATCTGCTTTCGGTCATCGGTACCTCCGAAGATAACGTCCTCCATCTTGGTACCGCGTATCTGGCGCGACGACACCTCGCCGAGAACCCAACGCATCGCGTCCGATATGTTTGATTTTCCACTTCCGTTCGGTCCGACAACGACCGTTGCTCCGCAGTCAAAATTCAGCACGGTGCGGTCGGGAAAGGACTTGAATCCGAACAGCTCAAGTGATTTTAAGTACATATTTGATTTTCTCCTTTCCCTGAAATAAGTGTGATTCTTTTATAGGGCAACTACCTCTACAGTGTATTTTTCCATGCCGTCGCGCTCGGTTATTTTAACGCTCTGGGCGCCCCACTCGCGGCAAATGCGCGCCTTGTTCGCTCGCTTCTGCCCAGACACCTTCGAGGTCTCACCGCGCGGGACGTATACTGTAATATCTCGCCCCGATATCTTATCATCGAGTCCGTGTAACTCGATATATTTTCGTATTTTCTTATAGTAAAGCTCGGAATAAACAAGCTCGCCGAACGCACTGTGATACGCGCCGCCGACCATTGTACCTTCGTCGAAAAGATTGTCCGCCGCACAGAGTCCGAGCCGTATAACCGGCAGACTGTGTTCGCAGAAAACTTCAAGTACAGCCGCGGAACGCTCAACTGCGTCCTGCATTTCAAGCGGCGTATATACGCCGTCGCGCATCATATCGCAAAGCTCCGTCTCGCAGAAGACCACCGTCGGGTAAATCCGCGCCGCATCGCATCCAAGCGACACGATTTCGCGTGCCGTATAAAGCTCGTCATCGAGACTTGACTCCGGAAGACCGATCATCATCTGTCCGACAAGGTTGAATCCTCTGTCTTTTATGAGTCTGCATGCATTCCTCGCGCACTCGGCGGTGTGCCCACGCTTCGATGATGCAAGCACCTGCTCGCTCATGCTCTGAAGTCCAAGCTCGATGTCGGTAACGCCGTACTCGGCTAATATGTCGAGTATCTCGCCGTCGATGTAGTCGGGGCGAGTCGAAAGGCGGACTGACTGCGCCTTTTCCTCGTTGATATAACGTTTTGCAAGTTCCAGAAGATAAAGCATATCCTCTCGGTCGATACCGGTAAAGCTTCCGCCGAAAAAGGCTATTTCAACCTCGCACGCACTGTAGTCGATGGTCTCCACCGCACGCCGAAGCTCGTCCTCGACAGAGCGTATATCAAACTCCGTCTTACCCGATATCCGCCGCTGATTGCAGAACACGCAGGCGTTCGGACATCCCATATGCGGAATGAATATCGGAATATTGATATGTCTCATTTGTCACCGAACAATATAAGCGCTTCTTTTGCCGCCATCTGCTCTGCCTCGCGCTTGCTTTTGCCGCGTCCGTGACCGATGACATTACTGTTAAGTCTCGCCTCGACCTCGAAAATCTTGGCATGGTCAGGTCCGGATTCACCGACAAGTACATATTCAAGTATCTCACCGCGCTCCTGCTGTACTATCTGCTGAAGCAGGGTTTTGTGGTCCTTGTTCTTGCCGTTCTCCATGAACTGCTTTATCTCGGGAATCACTCGCGGCATCAGGAATTTTTCCACCGCATCACGCGAGCCGGAATCAAGATAAATAGATGCAAGCAATGCTTCAAACGCATCCGCGAGTATTGATATGCGCTCACGTCCGTGGCTCATTTCCTCGCCGTGTCCGAGGCGCATGTATTTGCCAAGCTCAATGTCTCCGGCAAGCTTGCCGAGCGTTTTTTCGCAGACCGCGCTTGCACGGATTCGTGTGAGGTCTCCCTCGGGCGTGTCGGGATAATGCTTAAAAAGATAATCGCTGACGATTATTGAGAGCACCGAGTCGCCTAGAAATTCAAGGCGCTCATTATACTCTGTCGCTTCACCGCGCGGCTTGCACTCGTTTGCATAGGACGAATGAGTCAGCGCAGTTATAAGTAAATCTATGTTATTGTATCGGTATCCGATTCTTTCTTCAAACGCCTCAGGTGAGCGCGGAAGCTTTTCCATTACTTATCATCATCCTTTACTTAGTTTTGAGAGAGGCAACTACGCATCGGTATTCTCTGTAAAGCCGCGTATATACTCTATCGCACGTGCGCCCATTGCTTCACCGCGCGCACGCTTTCCGCCCTTGACCTTATGAGTAAGCGGAGAAATAAGTCCGAAATTCGCATTCATCGGCTGGAAGTTTGCAACTCCCTCATCGCTCACATAGCAGGCAAGCGAGCCGATAACGCTCTCGCGCGTGAACTTCACCGCATCAAGTCCGAGCGCAAATCTCGCCGCGTTAAGTCCGGCGACAAGTCCACTCGATGCCGATTCAACATATCCCTCGACGCCCGTCATCTGACCGGCAAAATAAAGTCCGGGACGGCTTCGCATCATGTAGGTACAGTCAAGCAGCTTCGGCGAGTTCATGAACGTATTTCGGTGCATCACACCGTAACGCAAAAACTCGGCGTTTTCAAGCCCCGGAATCATGCCAAACACTCGCTTCTGCTCCGTGAACTTGAGATGCGTCTGAAATCCGACGATATTGTACATGCTCTTCTCTGCATTCTCCTGACGGAGCTGTACTATCGCATACGCTTCCTCGCCGGTCTGCGGAACGGTGATACCCACCGGCTTCATCGGACCGAAAAGCAGTGTATCGTGTCCACGCTTTGCCATGACCTCGACCGGCATGCAGCCCTCAAATACCGTAAGCTGTCCTGCCTTGTCGAAATCCTTCAGCTCCGCTTCCTCGGCAGTGATAAGCGCCTGATAGAAGCGTTCGTACTCCTCTTTGGTGAACGGGCAGTTTATATACGATGCTTCGCCCTTGTCATATCTCGATGCATAGAATGCCTTTGACATATCTATCGAGTCAAAGCTGACTATCGGCGCAGCAGCATCGAAGAAATGCAGATAATCCTCGCCGATAAGCTTGCCTATCGACTCGGACAGCGCCTCACTCGTAAGCGGTCCCGTAGCGATAACGGTAATTCCGTCGGGAATCTCCGTGACCTCGCCTTCGATAATCTCGACCAAGGGGTGATTTTTCAATTTATCGGTTATATACTGCGAAAACAGCTCGCGGTCAACCGCAAGCGCGCTGCCTGCAGGCACTTCCGACGCATACGCCGCCTCGATTATAAGCGAGCCGAGGAGCTTCATCTCCTCTTTAAGCACGCCGACTGCATTCGAGAGCATATTCGAGCGAAGTGAGTTTGAACATACAAGCTCGGCAAATCCGTCCGAATGATGTGCGGGCGAATATTTATGCGGCTTCATCTCATAAAGTCTTACGCGAACGCCCTGCTTTACCGCCTGCCATGCCGCCTCGCATCCTGCGAGCCCCGCTCCGACTATATTAATTACCGGCGTTTCATTCTGCATCATCTGCTTCGATTTCCTTTTTGTATCCGCATCCCTCGTGCTTGCATATCATAAGCGGTTTGCCTTTTTTGCGATAAAGCATGTCGCCGCACTGCGGACATTTTTCCTTTGTCGGCATATCCCACGACGAGAATCCGCACTCGGGATATTTTTCGCAGCTATAGAATACAGTACGGTTCTTACCCTTCTTTACAACTATCTTCGAGCCGCAGAGAGGACAGTCAACTCCAAGCTCCTTTGTTATCTGGCGCGTAGTCTTGCACTCGGGATAACGCGAGCAGGCATAGAAGCTGCCATATCTGCCGGTACGCATGACCATCGGACTTCCGCATTTGTCGCAGACCATGTCGGTCACAGTCTCTTTCTTTTCCTCGGCAGGCTTACCTTCCTTAGTAAGCGGCTTTGTATTCTTGCACGCCGGGTAGTTCGGGCAAGCGGCGAACTTACCGAAGCGTCCGTTTTTGACGACCATCTTCGAGCCGCACTTTTCGCATATTATATCGGTCTCCTCAACGGGAAGCTGATATTTTGTTCTGTCAACGGTTTGCTCGGCAGCATCAAGAGTCCTTGCAAAATCGTCGTAGAAGCCGTGGAGAACGCCGCTTACTGTGTCAACGCCGTTTGCAATCTCGTCAAGATCGGTCTCCATGTTGGCGGTAAACTCGTAATCGACGATCTTCGGGAAGCTGTCAACCATAAGCTTTGTCGTTATCTCACCAAGCTCGGTCGGCTTAAGCGACTTGCCCTCGCGTACAACATATCCGCGCGCAATGATGGTGGTAATGATAGTAGCAAACGTACTCGGGCGTCCGATACCGCGTTCTTCGAGGAATTTTACCAGTGCCGCTTCGGTATAACGCGGCGGTGCCTCGGTGAAATGCTGCGCAGGCTTCGTTTCATCATGCTTCAAAGCATCGCCCTGCTCGATCTTCGGCAGTCTCGCGCTCTTTTCGGGAGTGTCGGTATCAGCCGCGTTAACAGCGGACTGCTCCTCGCTCTCCTCGTAAAGCG